>JAUPLE010000650.1 GCA_030837085.1 Acidobacteriota bacterium
ACCCAAAGAACACATTAAAATCTCTAAAGAAGCGGCTATCGCTTCCACTCAATCGCTCAAGGAAAAACAATTTTGGCTGAATAACCTGGAGGGTGAATGGACGCCGGGGATTTTCCCGTATGATAATTTCGATACCAGGGTCCAGGAAAGCCCGCGCCGGACTGCGGAGGAATGCTTTAAAATCACTGGCGAATTGTTTTCACGTTTGATCCGGGTAAGCGGTGGCAATGCCCCCGCGCTTCACATGCTCCTGACCACCGCATTGATGATATTAATTTCTAAATATTCGGGCAGCACGGATTTTGTTATCGTCTCACCTATCGATAAGCAAGATATCGAAGGTGACTTTGTTAATACATTGCTGCCGCTTCGGATTCAAGTGGATGAAAATATAACCTTTAAAGAGTTATTACTGCAAGTTAAAGACACCATCGATAAAGCTATCGAGCACCAGAACTACCCCATTGAAGTTTTAATCCATGACCACCTGGGCATCTCCTTTGAAACGGGACTGCCCTTCGATGTAGCGATTTTGTTGGAAAATATCCAGAGTAAAATGTATTTAAAGCAAACTCCTTTTAGCCTAATTTTTTCTTTTTTTAAGACCGATTCATGCATCGAAGGAATCATCGAATACAACCCGAGCCGATACCTTTTGACCACGATCCAGAGAATAATGTCCCACTTTAAATACTTACTCCTGGGGGCTCTTTTTAATGCAAATTCAAAATTAGCAAACCTGGAGGTCTTGTCGGAAGAAGAAAAAAAACAATTACTTTGGGATTTTAACCATCCAGGGGAAAATCCGGCTGTAGGGAGAGAAATTCCATGCCCTCGGGGAATTCATGAGTTATTCACAGAACAGGTGGAACGAACTCCAGGGTTAATGGCGGTCGTATACTATGAAGACTTAAGTGTCATATACGAAACGTTATATTCCGGGATCGAACATATATCCGCTGACCGATTGGCTTTATTTGAAAAATGCCGTTTCAAAAAAAATCCTTATATATTTGTCTACACTGAGCCGGGAACCTCGGTGAAAACCATATTGGAAGCAAGCCAGGTCGATACCTCATGGATTGAAAACTTGAAATGCAAGGAAGAAGAACTCCTTTGGCTGCAAACTCAAATACACAATGATGTAGTGATCACTCAGGGGACACTTGATTTATTGGAGGGTTTTACCGGCGAAGTCAACCTGGTATCGTTATTCACAATGCTCAAAGAAAAAAAAGGAAACCCGGAATACCTGGTTTACGATATCAAGAAAAAGCGCATGAAGGACGGGCGCCTTGCCGGGGGGGAACTCCTTCGTCTCGAAACCAATAAGGGATTTAATGATTTTATCTTATTGATAAAGGAGTTGTTCCAATCACACCTGGTGGAGTTGATCAACCTGTCGGATTACTCGATAACAAAGAATATCCCATTTCCCACCGTTGCGGCATTAACCGGGGCCGACCATCGAAAACCAAGCCGCCAGAAGTCTCCCGTCACGATTCTTCTCCTAGGAGACACGATTGGAGCAGCCAGCACGGGATTGTTGTATCTTGCTTCATATTTAAGAAGGAACGGCATCGATGCTGTATGCCAATCGAATGATAGGGTAAGAAAAAACAGCCTACTAAAACCCCACCTGGAAAAACTTTTATCGGAATTTCAGCCCAAGATCGTGGGGGTTAGTATGAAATGGTTTACCCATATAGCCCGGGCATTGGAAATTTGTAAAATCATTAAAACTATCGATCCAACCGTTAAAGTGGTGATAGGCGGAAATACCGGGTCTTTTTTTGGGGAAAACCTCATCGACTATGAATATGTGGATATGGTGGTTCGTGGAGATGGCGAAGTACCACTGTTGAAAATCTGCAGGGGAGAAGACGAAGATAAAATTCCCAATATTGTCTATAAAAAAAATGGGCAAATGATAATAAATCCCATTACTTATGTCCAGGATGAAAACAACAGCAGTGATGTTTTTCTATCTCACCTTGATGAAATATTTATTTCCGATTTAGAGCCTTATTTAAACGATGGCTTTTACATCAATACAGGGAAAGGTTGTTCGCAGCGGTGTTTCTATTGTGGGGGATGCAGGGACGTGCAAGTCCAAACATTTAACCGGGGAAAACCATTTCTTCGAGGTACGGCAGAAGTCCAAAAAGACATCGAGGCAGCTTTGGATTATACCTCGACCTTTATATTTGATTTTGATTTGCCTCTTTACGGTTCCGTCGATTATTACAAGAAAATCTGGGAAGGAATAGATTTATCCCGTCATTTCTGCCAGTTCTATTTTTGGAAGTTACCTTCGGTAGAGTTTATCTCCCTGGTGGCCCGTACATTCAAATATGCCTATTTGATGATCGATGTGGGTAGTCTTTCGGAAGATCATCGCAAAAAGCTTGAATCGTTAGGGCTGGTTAAACCTCAGCCCACGGATGACGAGCTTTTTTCCTTCTTTGACACCTGTGAAACGTATCGGAATATCGAAGTCCATATCACTCAAATAGCCGGATTGCCTTATTTTTCCCTTGAGGATATAGGAAAAAGTAATGCGGTTCTTGCCCGTATTATGGCCAGGTATTCCTGTTTTAGAACGATCGATTGGGGACGGCTGCATGCTCAGCCTGGGGCCCCATTAGTAACTGATTGTGAAAAATACGGGATGGTTTCTTATGCCCGAACTTTTGAAGATTTTTTATATTTCAGCCAGTTAAATCTCAAAGAGGAGGCTTACCCGGACCTGGAAAAGATGAATTATCCATATATATATTGGAAAGATGACAGGATGAATTCAGAAATCGGGGAGTATTACTCCGACACTGCCAAAAAAATAGCCGGACATCGGGAAAAATTGGAAAAATCGTTATTCCTGGTCAGGACTGCCACTTATAAGGAACTGGAAGACAGGACCTATAACCTGGCTGTATTATTGCAGGAAAAAGGTGTGATATCTGGGGATATCGTGGCCCTTATGGTAGAGAAGCCAATACATGCGGTATATGGGATCCTTGGAATATTGAAAGCCGGGGCCGCTTATTTGCCCATCGATCCGGATTATCCCGGGGACCGAATCCGCTATATGTTGAAAGACAGTGGGGCCAAAATTATTGTAGTGAGTAAGGAAGTCTGCTCCGCGGAATTGAATTGTCAATGCTTAATTGTGAATGATGAAGGCTTAATAAGCGCACCCCGGGCTTCTTTTAATCCTTCATCCTCCATTCTTCATTCTTCAAGCCAACTCGCTTACGTCATCTACACTTCGGGATCTACGGGGAGACCCAAAGGGGTGGCTGTGGAACATAAAAATGCATTCAATACACTCTTAGCAAGGAAAGAAGCCTATAAAATGGATCATAGGGCAACGGCATTGCAGTTATTCTCTTATGCCTTTGACGGTTTTGTCACCAGTTTTTTTACACCGGTTATTTCCGGGGCCAGGATTGTCCTGTTAAGTGGAGAAGAGGTAAGGGATATTTCCAGGATCAGGAATGCAATATTGGAGAATAAAGTTAGTCATTTTATCGCCGTACCGGCATTATTCAAGGAAATAGCAGAGAACCTCGAGAGAGAAGAATTAGCTTCATTAGAGGTCGTTGTCCTGGCCGGTGATAAATTGCAGCCCAGTGTACTGGAAAAAGTAAGGGAAAAAAATAAAATTTTCGAAATCGTCAATGAATATGGAGTAACGGAGGCGGCGGTCATGTCCACCCTATTCCGACACCAGGAGCAGGATCAAATCATAAAAATAGGCCGCCCCATTTGGAACACAAATCTCTATATCCTCGATCGCCATAACCACCCGCTGCCTATTGGGAGCCCGGGAGAATTATGTATCTCGGGGCTAGGAGTTGCCAGGGGCTATTTAAACAACCCCGAATTAACCGCGGAAAGATTTATAAAAAATGTCATTAGCCCTTCGTCATTAGTCATTAGTAGTATTAAGAATCCTTCAAGTGACCAATGTCCAATGAATAATGACCGCTTATACAAAACCGGTGACCTGGCCCGATGGCTCGCTGATGGGAATATCGAATTTTTAGGCCGAATCGATACCCAGGTAAAAATAAGAGGTTTTCGTGTCGAATTGGGGGAAATCGAGAATCTCCTAATCACCCATGAAAGTATTAAAGAAGCTGTTGTTCTCGATAACCAGGGCAATAATGATAACAAATATTTTTGTGCATACCTTGTGCCGGTAGATGGGAAAAAGGTTGATATTCCTGGAATTAAAACCTTTTTATTAACGCATTTGCCGGTTTACATGATCCCATTGTATTTAATAGAACTAGACAAAATCCCCTTAACCATGAATGGAAAAATTGACAAGAATGCGTTACTCAAACTTGAAGAGAATCGCCTCTCTTTAAAAGCAACTTTTACGCCGCCGGGGACAGAAATGGAAAAAGAGATAGCCAATGTCTGGAAAGAGGTACTTCAAACAGAACAGGTGGACATCGATGATAATTTCTTCGATATCGGTGGAAATTCCATAAATATAATAAAAGTCGAAATAAAATTAGAGAAATTTTTTAACCGGGAAATTGCAGTTGTCGATCTGTTTAGATATACTACCATTCGTTCATTAGCCCAATATTTCAACCAGGGAGAAAACCGGCAAGCAGGGGGGCTGACTCCCGAAGAGAAAATGGATAACCGTATCGATATAATGCAGGAGACCAGTAAACTTTTACTGGGAGATGAGGAGGATTAAAACCGCATGTTGGACCATCCCATTCAAACTCGGCTTAATGAAGTCTTTGATACCTGTAAGGATCGGATTGCCATCGAATACGGCGATGTGAGTATATCATATTCCCAATTGGATGAAAAATCCAATCGCATTGCCAACACCATTATCGATAAAGGAATAAAAACAGGTTCATTTATCGGAATCCTGCTGGAAGACAGAATTGAATTAATTGCAGTTATCCTGGGAATTTTAAAGACCGGCTGCGTTTTTGTCCCATTGGATTCCAGGTATCCCACCGAACGGTTGAAAATAATGCTTCATTCCACAGACACAAAATTCCTATTCATTGATAATCATGACCTGGGTGACGCTTTTTCCGTTGAAACATTGGAATTGTCGTCCATGGCTCCAGCGTTTGCCTCTATCACGGCGACGATATCTGCCAACAGACCGGCGCTTCGATACAGTTTGAACGACAGCATTTATATCTATTTTACCTCCGGCACCACCGGGAAACCCAAAGCCATTATCGGTCAAAATAAAGGACTTCTTCACTTTATAAATTGGGAAATCCAACAATTCGACATCACCGGCCAATTCCGAGTCAGCCAATTTACCTCCCAATGCCATGACCCGTTTTTAAGAGATATTTTTGTCCCCTTATGCACCGGGGGGACAATGTGTATTCCCCCTACCCGGGAGACCCTGTTGGAACCACTTCATCTAAAAAAATGGCTCGAACAGTCCGCGGTTAACCTTATTCATTGTACTCCGGGGATGTTTAATATTTTAAACGCATCGATTTTGAATTTAAATGCTCAAAATTACCCGGCTTTAAAATACATCTTAATGGGAGGAGAACGAATTATCCCGGCGGAACTCTCCAGTTGGTATGCCGTCTTTGGAGAGAGAGTTCAATTAGTCAATTTCTATGGCCCCACCGAAACAACTTTAGTAAAAATATATTACTTAATAATGCCACAGGATGCCGAACGAAAAAACATTCCTATCGGGCAACCCATCGCAGGGGCAAAAGTCATTATTCTCGATCAACATTTAAGATTATGTAACCAGGGCGAAGTGGGAGAAATATATATCCGTACACCCTATATGACAATCGGGTATTGCAATGAACCGGAATTGACTGCCCGGTATTTTATTCGCAATCCTTTCTCAAAGAAGGCCGGCGACCTGGTGTACAAAACCGGGGACCTGGGGCGAATGCTGCCGGCCCCCACCACGCCAGGAGCAGGAACCTATTTAATCGAATTCCTGGGCCGAATCGACCGGCAGGTGAAGATAAGGGGCTTCAGGGTAGAATTGCTCGAAATCGAAAATGTAGTATTAAAGCATGAAGCAATATCCAGGTGTGTGGTAGATTTCCGGGAAGATGAGCATGATGTTTTTGGTGATGGACATTTAATATTATACTATATACCCACACAATTCCCCGGTATTTCTCCCCAGGAACTGCGAACCTACATGCAAAAACAGCTTCCTATATACATGCTGCCCTCCCAATCGATATCATTAGACCACATGCCCTTGACTGAAAACGGGAAAATAGATATTAAAACGTTACGGGGCCTCCGGAAGAGTTCCACCGAAAATGTTGCTCCACCCGCCGATAGAACCGAACAAAAATTATGGGAAATATGGTGCGATATTTTGCGCATCGATAATGTGGGAGTTGATGAAAATTTCCTCCAGGTGGGCGGAAACTCATTAAATATCATGACTCTCATCTCCAGGATTCACAGGGAATTCGACATAAGACTTTCACTGGGGGATGTATTTCAAAACCCCACCATAAAAATGCAAGCAAAAATTCTAAACCGTAAGAACCGGGAAAAATATATTCCTATCGAGCCAATCGAAAAAAAAGAATACTATGCGTTATCTTCAGCTCAGCAGAGGTTATATGTTCTTCAACGGCTGAATCCGGGGAATATCGTATATAATTTAACGGAAGCATTTTTGTTGGAAGGAGAGAGCGAATCTTTAGTGGAAAAATTCCGAAATACGTTTCATCGACTCATTGAAAGGCATGAAGTATTTCGAACCTCCTTTCATGTCGTGGGAGAGGGGCCTGTACAGCGGATACTTGCAGGAGTGGATTTTAAGATCGAGTATTATGATTTTTCCAAAAACCACACCGAAAGATCACATGAAATAGATAATATGATTCATCGTTCCATTCGCCCCTTCGAATTAGCGAAAGCGCCTCTGCTGCGTGTGTTTTTTATGAAAATCGAAAAAAGTAAACACCTGCTGGTGGTGGATTTTCATCATATCATATCCGATGGTATTTCCCGCCAGGTATTGATAAAGGATTTTGCGGCGCTGTACCAGGGTGAAGAATTACCCCCGTTAGAACTCCAGTACAAGGACTTTTCCGAATGGGAGCACAAGAATAAGCAAAATCCACTGTCCAGGATAAAGGAACAGGAAACCTATTGGTTGAAGATGTTCGACGGCGAAATCCCCAAATTGAATTTGCCGCTGGATTTTGAAAGTCCACCCGGGGAAAGATTCGAGAGCGGTCATTTAAGCTTCATTATCGACGATCAATTATACAACAAATTAAAAACGTTACAGCAAGAAACCAGCATTACGTTATATATGGCTTTATTGGTGGGGTATTTTATATTATTATCCAGGTATAGCCGGCAGGAAGATATCGTGATAGGCTCACCTATTTCAGGAAGGAGTCACCCGGACCTGGAGAATATTGTCGGCATGTTTATCAATATGTTGGCAATGCGTAATAAACCGGGAGGCCATAAAACCATTAGGCAATTTATCTCTGAAGTAAGAGATAATACCTTGAACGCAATGGAGAACGGCGATTATCAATTTGACGATTTAGTCAGTAAACTGGGAGTAGACAGGGATACCCGGGGCATTCCATTATCTGAAGTTGTATTCAACATGCTTAACCTGGCTAGCGGCAATCCCCCTCAACCCGACGGTAATGATCCCGGCGACCACTTTCTTTCCGATTTAAAAATCTCCCCTTACACATTTGATATCGAGACGATGCCATTTAACTTACTGTTGGATGCCAGTGAAGCCTCCGGCGCTGTTTATTTGAATTTAAACTATGCCTCTGCTTTATTTAAGAAAACCACCATTGAAAAAATGTCCAGACACTATATCGAAATATTAAACGTGATGTCGACGATAAAGGACATCAAATTGGCGGATATTAAGATTTCTCATGAGCTAATGCCTGTAAAACCCACCACCCTCCGGGATAATCAAGAGGCTTTTGATTTATAAATAAAAGGAGTATAACATGTCCGATATTAAAAAAATTCTCTTAGCCCTAATGCCCTATTGGGACCCCCTGATCCCCCCCAATGGCATCGCCCACCTCAAACGATTTCTCCAGGACTACGGTTTCCAGGTGAAAACCGTAGATGTCATCCTACAAGAACCTTTTCAACAAATATACGATAGTTACTTCAAACTATTAAAAGAGTGGGTCCCGGAAGATCACCAGGGGAATTTTTATAATATTGGACATGAGGTGCTGGAAAACCATCTGATGGCCCATTACAATTATACCGACGAGAAGAAATACCTGGAAGCGGTAAAACAATTGGTATATAATACATATTACATTCATATCCAAGACAACCAGGTCTGTGCATTGAATCGATTAATGACTGAATTTTATGAAACCCTGGAAGCATACATTCTGCGACTGGCGGCTGAAGAAAAGCCCGAGGTCCTGGGTTTAACCGCATATAGAGGCACACTACCGGCCTCGTTATTTGCTCTTAAAATCATTAAAATAAATTATCCCCATATTAAAACAGTCATTGGAGGAGGTATTTTTACAGATACCCACGCCATCGGAACTCCCAATTTCGATACTCTTTTAGAATATTCCAAAGATTTTTTAGATAAAATCATTATCGGCCAGGGGGAACTATTATTTCTAAAATACCTGCAGGGTGAACTCCCCCCAACCCAACGAGTATATACGCGGGCAGATATCAAAGGGGACATTTTAACGTTTCCCCATATGAAAATCCCCGACTTCTCCGATTTCGATTTCTCGAGATACCCTTACCTGACTGGCGCCGCTTCTGTTAGTTGCCCTTATGAATGCAGTTTCTGCGGCACTAGAATTTTTTGGGGAGAACATCGGGTAAAGGACCCTAAACAAACCGTCAGCGAAATGGTTGAGCTGCATAAATTATATGAACGCCAATTGTTTTTTATGACCGATGCGCTGTTAAATCCCATTGTGGGGGAACTAGCCGGGGGGTTTATTAAAAACAGCGCACCCATTTACTATGACGCTTATTTCAGGGTAGACGAAGCAACCGCCAATATTGAAAATACTCTTTTGTGGAGGCGCGGGGGGTTATACAGGGTCCGGCTGGGAACCGAAAGCGGGTCACAGCGGGTCCTGGATATGATGGGAAAACAAATCACCCCAGCCATGATAAAAGCCGCTGTCTCCAGCCTGGCCCTGGCCGGTATCAAAACCACGACTTATTGGGTCATCGGCCACCCCGGAGAAACAGAGGAAGATTTCCAGGCAACCCTGGATCTTATCGAAGAACTCAAAGATGATATCTATCAATCAGAACCCAACCCCTTTATATACCACTATTCACACCAGAGCAATTCCTCGCAATGGGAATCCCACCGTAAGCCGCTGTACCCTGACGATATCCAGGATATCATGGTATTCAAAACCTGGACTTTGGATATAGAACCCCGGCGCGAAGAGGTCTACAGCAGGCTATATCGCTTCACACAGCACTGTAAAAAACTTGGCATCCCGAATCCCTACTCGCTGGGTGATTACCAAAAAGCAGAATTACGCTGGAAAAAATTACACCACAATGCCGTACCTTCCATAATGGATTTCCTTAGTAGGAAAAAAGAATATATCGATGAAAAGAAAAACGTGAAACTTCCAGTCGTTGCCGGGGCTGCCCGGGAAGATCGCACCTCTATTTCTTTCGAATTATAATATAAGATTTTTAATATCCGGTAGTAGTCGTTCACCGTTCACCGTTTACCATTTTCAATATTTTTCAGAAGACAAATTCGAGGAGATCAAGATGAGCAGTAATGAAAACAATATCCACAGGACAGGCTTGGAGATAGCAGTAATCGGTATGGCGTTGAGATTCCCCGACGCCGCTAATATCCATGAATTCTGGCATAACCTGGTAAATGGCAAGGAATCCGTTTCCATCATCCCCGATGAACAACTGGAAAAGTTGGGAATAAAAGCCTCGCAGCTAAACAACCCCAATTATGTGAAAACAAAGACGTACCCTAAAAATAAAGAGTATTTTGATGCATCCTTCTTCGGTTTTACTCCCCAGGAGGCCGAATTTATGCATCCACAGACACGTCTCTTTTTCGAATGCACCTGGGAAGCGTTAGAGGATGCCGGCTATGACCCGGAAACCTATGAAGGTTCAATCGGCCTTTATGCAGGTGGGACTACCAGCTTTTTCTGGGAAGCGCTTTTTCATCTGCGGGAAAAACACCGGGATGAAGTAGGGAATAATCTAAGCATGCATCTTTACGAAAAAGATTTCATGTGTTCCCAAATCGCTTATAACTTGAATTTAAAAGGGGCATGTGCATCGGTTCATACCGCATGCTCAACATCCCTGGTATCCATTTACCTGGCCTGCCGGGCATTGTTAATGGGGGAAAGCGACATGGTGTTGGCAGGGGGCGCCTGTATAGATGCGTCCCCCCAATGTGGCTATTTGTACCAGGAAGGCATGATCCTATCGCCGGACGGTCACTGCCGAACCTTTGACGCTAAATCCAAAGGAACCATCCCGGGAAACGGTGTGGGTATCGTATTACTCAAGCGCCTGAAAACAGCGCTTGCGGATAGAGATCATATATACGCGATTATCAAAGGAGCCGCTATCGATAACGACGGTAGGAGAAAAGTCGGCTACCGGGCCCCCAGTATCGAAGGGCAAGCAGACGCCATCCGGGCAGCCCAACGAATGGCGCGTGTTGAACCGGAATCCATTTCCTACATCGAAACCCACGGCACCGGCACCATCCTGGGCGACCCCGTCGAAATGGCAGGCCTTAAACTCGCTTTTCCCGCGACTAAAAAAAAATTCTGCGCCATCGGTTCCGTTAAAACCAATATCGGGCACCTGGACACAGCCGCGGGTGTCGCCGGTTTTATTAAAACCGTTTTAGCTCTTAAACACCGCTTAATCCCCCCCAGTTTAAATTTCGAATCGCCCAACCCAAAACTCGATCTTGACAATAGCCCATTCTATGTAAATACAATCCCCAAAAAATGGGAAAACCATGGTTTTCCCTTACGGGCAGGGGTCAGTTCCTTCGGGGCCGGGGGCACCAATGCCCATGTTATCCTGGAGGAAGCGCCGCAGCCGGTGCAATCCCCGGAAAATAAACATTGGAAGCTCCTGCTTTTTTCTACGAAAACCAGCTCCGCTTTGGATAAAATGACGACCCATTTCGCGGCGTTCTTAAAGCAAAATCCCGGTATTAATTTGTCCGACGCCGCCTATACACTGCAAATAGGCAGGGGCGCGTTTCAATACAGGAAAATGCTCGTATGCGCGGACTGCGTCGACGCCATTGAGGTTTTATCCTCCGCCGATTCCCGAAAAGTGAAAACCGGCATGGCAAAAAATACCACGCCTGCCATCGTGTTTATGTTTCCCGGTTTAGGCGCCCAATATGTAAATATGGGGTTGGAACTGTTCCGGGGGGAACCTGTTTTCCAGGAAGCCATAAACCGCTGTTTCGAAATTTTAAAACCCCTGGGTTACGATTTAAATGAAATACTCTATCCTTCCTTCGAGGAGGATAACCGGGTCAATAATTCCTATAAGCCCAATATTAACCAATTCGACATTGCTCAATTGGTGGTTTTCACCATTGAATATTCCCTGGCGAAACTATTAATAGCCTGGGGAATCACCCCGTATGCCATGATCGGCTACAGTTTTGGGGAATATGCCGCCGCCTGTATCTCCGGGGTAATTTCCCTGGAAGACGCCCTGAAATTGATAACAACCAGGGGAAAGTTGATCGAACAAACGCCCCCGGGCGCCATGTTAAGCATACCCCTGCCGATAAACCAGGTAACGCCTTTGCTCAATAATCGCCTCTCCATTGCCATCGATAACGGAGATTCGACCGTCTTATCCGGCGCAGTCGAGGACATTGCCGTCTTTGAAAGGGATATGCAAACCAGGAAACTGGTTTGTGTACGTTTAAAGGGTGCATATGCCCTCCATTCGACTCTAATGAAACCGATTTCAACGGAATTTACAGCCACTGTGGAGCAGGTGACATTAAAGCAGCCTGGAATCCCCTATATTTCCAATGTAACAGGTGATTGGCTTACCCCCGCGGAAGCGCTAAACCCGGCATATTGGTCCACCCATCTACTGGAAACTGTTCACTTTGCCGGAGGTGTCAAAAAACTCCTGGACGAACCCTCGGCGCTGTTTGTCGAAATAGGGCCCGGACGGGACTTATGCTCACTGGTTAAACGCTATTTCCCCGGTGAATCCGCCCCAAAAACATACAATATGATACGAACTCCGCAAGAAAACGCCGGAGACATTTATTATTTATTAAACAGGGTCGGGCAATTGTGGCTTCAAGGGGTAAAAATCGATTGGCGCCATTTTCATAAAGATGAAAAAAGATTTCATATCCCCTTGCCCACTTATCCCTTTGAAGGACAATATTATTGGTATGAAGAGAACGTCTTTGCTAAAGGGGCAGACAAGATTTTAGACGATAACCGCATACATAAACAACCGGATATGGCGGATTGGTTTTATGTCCCTTCCTGGACACGTTCAGTATTGCCGCAGACCACCGCTGCTCTCGATTCACCCACGGCGCCCGGGGCAAAGGAAACCCCGTCTAGCTCATATCAATTGGTCTTTAGCCATGAAAATCATTTTGCCTCTGAATTGGACCAAAGGTTGAGACAAAATAATCCCCATATCATTACCGTAAGAAAAGGGTTTTCCTTTAATAAAATTGATAACCGGGAATATATTATTAATCCCCGGCAAAGTAGTGATTACGATGAACTATTCTCTAACCTCCGCAGCCAGGGACAATTGCCCCGGCAAATACTCCATTTATGGTGTATTACCGGCGCTAATGCCGATCAGGAAGAACCGGCCAGCGATTTCGAAAAGCTCCAGGATATCGGGTTTTACAGTCTTCTCTACCTGGCTAAGTCGATCGGTAAACAGAAACTGGTCGCCGATATTCGTATCGAAGTGGTATCCGATAACATTCAAAAGGTAACCGGCGGGGAAACGATATGTCCCGGGAAGGCAACGGTTCTGGGACCGGTGAAAGTTATCCCGCAAGAATATCCCTATATCATTTGTCGCAGTATCGATATTGAAATGCCGGAACCCGGAGACCCACATGAAGAGATGCTCATCCGACAGTTAATCGAGGAATTTGCGGCAGACCCTGCCGACACAGCCATCGCTTATCGCAACAATTATCGTTGGGTGCAGGCATTTCAACCTGTTCGTTTGTCGCCGCCCCAGGGTACCCCTACCCCGCCTTTAAGGCCGGGGGGCGTTTACTTAATTACCGGTGGACTCGGCAATATCGGGTTTTCATTGGCCAGGTACCTGGTAGAAAGCAGCCGGGCCAAATTAATATTAATCGGACGTACAGCCATTCCTCCCGAAGAGGAGTGGAATTCGGTAAAAGAAGAAAACCTTAAAGATAAAATCGAAAAGCTTCGCCAATTGAAAACCATGGGCGCGGAAATGCTTATCTTTAGCGTCGATGTAGCCCATAAAGAATCCATGCAAGCCGTGGTAAATAAAGCCGAAAAAAAATTGGGGCCGGTTAATGGTGTAATTCATGCCGCGGGAAGGGTGGACGCCGAATTATTTCAAGCCATCGCTGCCATTAGCCGGGAAAAATGCAGCGCCCATTTTCTCCCCAAAGTATGTGGAATCCAGGTTTTGAAGGAAATCTTCCAGGGAAAAGAATTGGACTTCTGTCTGCTGGTATCATCGTTATCGCCCATCCTGGGAGGACTGGGTTTTGTAGCTTATGCAGCGGCCAATCTTTTCCTGGACGCCTTTGTTCATCAGTTTAACCGGGAAAATCCCCAGGGCCAGGGTTGGCTCTGCGTCAATTGGGCGGATTGGCAATTCGGGGAAATTACCAACGCAGGTTCCGCATTAGGGGCGTCCGCCATTGAATTGTCCATTACCCCCGGGCAGGGCATTGCTACTTTTCAACGTATCTTAAACAATTATCATCTCCAGCAGATCATTGTTTCTGCCGGTCGCTTGCAAGACAGGATCGATCAATGGGTAAAACTAAAATCCCTGCGCCAGGAGGATGATACCACTGTCAAGCAGTCTTCTCCAATAGTTGCAAGACCCGATTTGTTGAGTCCGTATGTACCTTCACGGGACCCACTGGAAAAGAGCCTGGCGGATATCTGGCAAGGTTTTTTTGGTCTTGACCGGATCGGTATCCAGGATAATTTTTTCGAGTTGGGAGGAGATTCATTAAAAGCTATCACCGTTATTGCAAAGGTTCATAAAAAATTGAATATTACCATACCCCTGGCAGAATTCTTCAATAGGCCCACCATTGAAAAACTGGCAGATTTCCTGCGCAATGACGATAATCAAAGTTTGGCTCTTCCTGTGAACGAAGAAAATTTAGTCCTTTTGAAAAAAGGCGCTGATAACGCCGATCATTTTTTCTTTATCCATGACGGCACCGGTGACGCCGATGTTTATATCGATTTATGCAACCAGGTGAATACAGGAATTAATTATTGGGGAATCCGGGCGGATCGGTTGCAAAATTATACTCCCTGTGATTTCGATATCGAACAAGGGGCAGCAAAATACATTGAAAAAATTAAAAAGATTCAACCCAATGGGCCGTATTCACTGGGTGGTTGGTCTTTTGGAGGTATTGTTGCTTTTGAAGTGGTCAGACAGTTGGAGAATATGCACGAGTCCATTAAACATTTTGCCTTGATTGACCCGGTGACTCCACCCCAAGCTTCGCAGGGGGAATACAGGCCTTTTACGGTAGAATCGGAGTTACGTTATCTGGCTTATTTCCTGCAGGGGGTCGCCGATGAAATATCCAAAAAGATACATGAGGGAAAAATAACTGGATTAAAGCAGTTTTGGCCTGTTGTTTTGGAATACCTGGGGGATATTCATTTCGATATTGAAACAATTAAAAGCGCCATTCCCGGGACTATTATGAGGGCCATAGCCAATTTTGATCGTTCGGATATAGGCAAGTTGATATATTATACTAATGCCATCAGGAGTTTCAGCCAGTCATTGGATTATTATAGTCCAAAGAATAAAATACAAACGCCAATTCATTATTTTGGCGCCAGTGAATCCAGGGAATCGGAAGAGTTCAATAGGGAAGGATGGAACGGTTATAGTAGTCAGCCCATTGTGTTTTATGAAATTCCCGGCGATCATTTTACCATATTAAAATTGCCGGAGGTCGCCGGGTTGGCAAAAGTTTTTGCTTGAAAAAAACTTGATAAAGTTATATAATCCCCCAAAAATACAAGGAGAAAGAATATGAAACGATTCATGTTGGGTATGATGTTTATCGTATTGGGTTTTGTGTTGGTTTTTGGCGAGACATACGAGCATAAAGAGGGTGGGTTATCCATCTGGTTCCCTGACACCTGGAAAATAAAGGCCGAGGAAAATGTCCTGGAAGCGGATGCGCCGGATGAGGATGCCTATGTGCAATTATTAATGTTGGAAGACGTAGAGACAATGGAAACAGCCATTGATGCGCTGGTTGAGGAATTGGCCCCCATTGTTAAGAACTTCAAATTAACCACGGAGGGACAGGAAGAAAAATTCAACGGATTGAATTTTTATCTTGTCGAAGGTGAAGGCATGGTCGAGGGAGTGAAGATGGGAGTATCTGTTGTTTTAATTGCAACGCCCAAAGAGCAAATCGGCATGATGACTTTACTGTGTCCCGAGGTAGTATATAAGAAATACGAAAAAGATTTTGAGAAAATCATAAAGAACATAAAAGCGATTTAAGGGAAACAAATTTTGCCTGTTCCCTTCCGCACTTCCGTTCCACCTATTGGCGTTGATTAATATAATCCGATCAAAGATTAATATGAAGTGAGGGATGTCTACCAAGCGCTGAGGGATGTTTGCCAAGCAGTGAGGAATGTTTTCCAAGCACTTAACGATGTTTACTGAGCACTGAGGAATGTTTAGTAAGCACTTAATGATGTTTACCAAGCGCTGAGGAATGTTTAGTAAGCACTTAACGATGTTTACCAAGCACTAAGGAATGGGTAATCAGCACTAAATGATGTTTAATAATCGCTGAGTAGTGATGAATAAAACCTTTTCAATGTCCCAGGACAACAAATCTCTCTTTCCAAATACCCAACCACCCAATCATTCAAGTAAAGCGGATAAACCAATCAGTGATAAGCTGGATAATCTGTGTACGTACGTTTTTTTTCGCGGTCCTTCGCGTTCTTCGCGGCTAAAAAAAATTTTTCTCTAAACTTTTGAAACAAAAAATGTTATACTTACGTATAATTAATCTTACTTAAACGATAATGAGGAAAATTGGAGATAACGAATGCCCAATAACAAAAGTAAAAAGAGTATGTCAAAGAAGAAAAAATATTTCCTGGTCATTGGAGGGATCGTACTGCTGCTGATTTTAAGAACCGCCTTTTGCGGTAAGAAGAACCCACCCGTCATAGTCCAGACGGAAAAAGTCACAAAACGTACTATTACCCAGATCGTGACCGCTACCGGCAAAATCAACCCGGTCAATCAAGTGGTCATCACCCCTGAAGTAACAGGCGAAATTGTATCCCTACCCGTCAAAGAAGGAGACGCCGTCCAAAAAGGTCAGTTGCTGATCAAAATAAAACCCGATACTTATTTAGCGCAAAGAGAGCGCGCCAAAGCCAACCTGGATTCAGCCCGGGCCAACCTGAAAATGAGAAAAGTCGAGCTCACCTATATCCAGGCCGAATACGACCGCGCCCAGAACTTATTAAAAAACGGCGTGGCCAACCAGCAGCAAATGGAAAAAGCCCAATCGGACCTCTCCTCCACCCAGGCCCAAATAGAAGCCCTGAACGCCGCGGTTTCCCAGGCTGAGGCGGCGCTCAAAGAAGCCGACGAAAGCCTGTACAAAACCACCATCTATTCACCCATGGACGGCACCGTAAGCCAACTCAATGTCGAGCTGGGCGAACGCATCCTGGGCAGCGGGTTTTCCCAGGGAACCAACCTCATGACCGTGGCCGATTTGAACCAGATGGAAGCCGTGATAGAAGTAGATGAAAACGATGTGGTCCTGGTCTCCGTGGGCGACAAAGCCAAAATCCAGATCGATGCCTTTAAAGACAAAACCTTCACCGGGACTGTATCACAAATCGGCAACAGCGCCAAAAGCGTCGGCGAAGGCACCCAGGAAGTGGTCGTTAATTTCGAAATCAAGATCGCCCTGGACAAGGCCGGCGAAGCGGTCCGGCCGGGAATGTCCTGCAACGCCGACATCGAAACCGAAACCCGGACCAATGTACTTTCCGTCCCCATCATGAGCGTCACCGCCCGCTCCCCTGAAGAAAAGAAAAAAGAAGAAACAGGAGAAGCAGGCGGCGATACCCAGGTCTTAGCCGTCCAGAAAGCAAAAGCCCGCAATAAACCGCAAGAAGTCGTCTTCACCGTCAAAGATCAAAAAGCCCTTATGAAACCCGTAAAAACCGGGATCAGCGACGACACCTATATCGAAGTCAGCAGTGGCTTAAACGAAGGCGAGGAAGTGGTCAGCGGCTCCTATAAAGCAATCTCCAAAGAACTCGACGACGGTACAAAAGTGCAGGTTAAAAATGAAGAAAAAGGGACAAAAAAGCAATAATTGACCCTTACAGGATCAGGCCAATATGAATATCATTAACATAGAAAATATAACGAGGCTCTACGAAGTGGGCGCCGAGGAAGTACGGGCATTAGACGGGGTTTCACTGGCCATCGGGAAAAATGAATACGTCGCCATCATGGGTCCCTCAGGCTCCGGGAAATCCACCCTGATGAACATCCTGGGCTGCCTTGATACACCCTCTTCAGGCACTTACCTCTTCAAAAACATCCAGGTCAGCGACATGACCGATAATCAATTAGCCGAAATACGGAACCGGGAAATCGGTTTCGTTTTCCAGACCTTTAATTTGCTGCCGCGCTCCGATTCCTTGCACAACGTTGAATTGCCGTTGATTTATGCAGGAATTCCCTCATCGCAGCGAAAAGAAATGGCAATGAATGCCCTGGTTAGCGTCGGCCTGGGAGACCGTGTCCATCACAAGCCCAACGAACTCTCGGGCGGACAGCGGCAGCGCGTGGCCATTGCCCGGGCCTTAGTCACCAATCCGGCCATCATCCTGGCGGATGAACCCACCGGCAATCTCGACTCCAAAACCGGCGAAGATATTATGACCGTTTTCGCTGAGATCCACCGCCAGGGCAATACCATCATCCTGGTTACCCATGAAGAGTACATAGCCGAACACGCCAATCGAATTATCCGCCTGCGGGACGGAAAGATCGAAAAGGATGAGAAAAACTCCCACTCCCATCATGCCCCCCTGACAAAAGCCGCCGCCATGACAGGATCATAATTGATCCTGAAGGAGAAACGAACTTGAATCGCTATTGGTTTGAATTAAAAGAAGGAGTGTTATTCTCACTCAAGGCCATCAAAGCCAATAAAGCCCGCTCGATGCTGACCACACTGGGCATCGTTATCGGGATATGTTCGGTGGCGTTGATGGCAACCGCCATCAAGGGCATCGATCGCGCTTTCGAACAGGGTATCAGCGCGCTGGGCGCCGATAACCTGTGGATCGATAAGTGGCCCTGGTTCACCGATGAAGAATGGTGGAAAATACGCAACCGGCGAAATTTAACCATGGAAAATTACGAGAAATATAAATCCCTGGCCAAGAAACCCCTTGCCGTGGCCCCAACCTTATGGTCATCATGCAAAGTCCAGTACAATGGTCACTATATCGAGGACACACTGGTGACCGGCTCCACCGCCGATTACGTGAAAACCACCAATTTCGATTTTGCCCAGGGTCGTTTTTACTCTGAAATAGAAGCAGATGGGGCCCGGGATGTGGCCGTGGTAGGCAACGATATTGTCGAGAACCTGTTCAAACATATCAATCCACTGGATCAATATATCGAAGTCGATCGCATCAAATTTAAAATCGTGGGCGTCTTGAAAAAACAGGGCAGCAACTTGCTCGGTGATTTCAATCCCGACAAGCAAGTCTACATACCTATCGGCGCTTCAATCAAATATTACACCGGCCATAGACGCAGTATTGCCATCGTGGTCCGGGCCAAAAGTACAGCCCAGGTCAAGGAAACAGCCGAAGAAGCCGAGGAAATGATGCGCCGCGCACGGGGACTTAAATACAATCAAGAGAATGATTTCTCCATCAACCAACAGGAAGGCTTGATGCGTAATTATAATCAAACCGTCGGCGTCATCAAATTGGTAGGCTTGTTTATTACCGGCTTGTCCCTTTTGGTGGGCGCCATCGGCATCATGAATATTATGTTTGTTTCAGTCAAAGAACGCACCAGGGAGATCGGCATCCGTAAGGCCATCGGCGCTAAAAAACGGACCATTCTCAGCCAATTCCTGGCTGAGGCCGCCTTGATTTGTTTGATCGGCGGAATGATCGGTCTTACCCTGGCGATTGTCTTAAGTATGGGCATCAATAAATTTCTACCCACCAGTGTCCAAATGGATACGGTTTTTTTGGCCATTACCATTTCCATACTAACCGGTATTATATCGGGGTTTGTCCCGGCTTATACAGCAGCCAAAATGGACCCCGTCGATGCATTGAGGTACGAGTAATGAAAATCGGGGAAACAGTCCAGGTCGCTTTTGGTTCGCTGAGAACCAATAAATTGCGTTCAGCGCTAACCGTTTTAGGTATCGTCATCGGCATTTTTTCTATCATTTCCATAAGCACCGTCATTTCCATGATGCAAAATTCCATCGAACAAGGTTTATCCGAGCTGGGTAAGTACACGTTTCAAATCCAGAAATTCCCGGCAATGCAGATGGGAAGGATGAGCGATAAAATATGGCACCGGAAAAAAATTACCATCGACGAATATTACCGTTTGCGCGACTTGCTTACCGAAGCCAAATATGTCGGGGCTGAGCAATGGCGGTTCGGCTGCCGAGTGAAGTCTCAATGGGAGGCTACCAATCCCAATATTCAAGCGGCCGGCGTCACACCCGAAGCACTATTAACCAACCAGTTGACGGTAGAATCCGGCCGGGCCGTCACTCAAAATGATCTCGATTACAATCACCGCGTTTGCATTTTGGGGACCGACCTGGTTAAGAAATTGTTCAAATCCGTTGATCCCATCGACCAGGAAATCCAGGTGAATAACCTGCGATTGAAGGTCATCGGGGTGTTTGAAGCGCGGGGCCAGATTTTTGGACAGAGTCGAGATAATTTTTTAGTGATG
The DNA here is from genome assembly GCA_030837085.1 of Acidobacteriota bacterium. Taxonomy (GTDB): domain Bacteria; phylum Acidobacteriota; class Aminicenantia; order UBA2199; family UBA2199; genus JAKAGC01. The sequence goes on from JAUPLE010000650.1 coordinate 20,299, forward strand.
CCGCTGACGGTTTTCCAAAATGAATACGGCAAGTATGCCAGGAGCATTAATATTACCGTCATGGCCTATGGACCGCAAAGTTACAATGCTACCATCGACGCAGCCACCGGTCTCTTTCGGACCATCCGCAAAGTACCTCCCGGGGAAGAGAATGATTTTGAAATATATTCCAATGACTCCTTGATCATGCAGATGAATGCCATCACAAAATATGTCAAATGGGGTTCCATCATGGTAGCCCTGATTGCCCTGTTGGCCGCAGGCGTCGGCATTATGAATATCATGCTGGTTTCAGTAACGGAGCGAACACGTGAAATCGGTATTCGTAAAGCCCTGGGCGCCAAAAAGCGGAATATACTCGTCCAGTTCTTGATCGAGGCCATCGCATTGAGTCAATTTGGGGGCGTAATCGGTATTATCCTGGGTTTAATGGCCGGTAACATGGCCGGATCGCTGTTGAAAGCGCCGCCGGCTTTCCCGTTGGATTGGATTATCACCGGTATCGCGTTATGTGTCCTGGTGGGAATCGGCTTTGGCACATACCCAGCTTATAAAGCCGCCTCACTGGACCCCATCGAAGCGTTGCGCTACGAATAAAACCAGCGGCCGTAAAACGTAAAAATCACATTGCATAACCATGCATTTTATGTTAAACTTTACTTTTAAATTTCAATTTATAACAAAATAGGAGAAAAACATGCTGCTATGGATTGAAACAATCATATTTACGGCCCTTTTGATCCTAACCATTTATGGATTCTTCAGCCCCCTTTACCTCAGGTATAAGCTGCTAAAACTGGGCAAATCCGAAACCCGCTTCGACACCCCCGCTAAACGAATCAAAGACGCCGTCGTTTCCTTCTTTTTTCTCAACTGCACATTGAAAAAAGAAAGAGTATTTACAGGTATCATGCATTTCTTTTTCCTCTACGGCTCATTGACCTTTGATACCGTCAGCATCAACCATGTATTGGAAGGATATAAAGCCGGTTTCCACCTTCTCGGCCACGGCGGGGCCCGGATGATCTACAGCGCCTGGGCGGATGTCTTCGGCATCATGGTCCTGGTGGGTGTGCTCTATTTTGTCATCCGCCGTTATATCCTCAAACCCAAATCCTATACCTACCCCTCCAGGGAATCCGTTTTTATCTATTTGCTCCTGGTAACCGTGACCCTGACCTTTTTCCTCTACGAAGGCGCAGTAATCGCCCACAACCCGGCGGAAACTTATGCAGCCTTTGCCGGGAAAGAAGTGGCTGTCTGGATGCAGGCCGTCGCCCCGATGAATATGACTGCGGTTAAAATCCTCTGGTGGATTCATATCTTGAACGTATTTGCTTTCGTATTGTACGTGCCCCGTTCCAAATACCTTCACATGATCGCCGGTCCCATCAATATCGCTTTTCAGGATTATAACCCCGGCAGTACTATCAAAACCCTGAACCTGGAAGACGAAAACGCACAAGGTTTCGGCGTAGTAAAAGCTGCAGATCTCACCTGGAAAGATTTATTGGACGGTTTTGCCTGCATCGACTGCGGCCGCTGCGACGATTACTGCCCGGCCAACCGTAGCGAGAAACCCCTTTCACCGAAAAAACTGATCCTCAAACTTAAAGAAGAAATGTTAAAAGAAGGCCGCGCAGTCCTTAAATCCAACCAACAAAAAGAATTCGAACCCCTAATGGGCCGCATCTACTCCGAAGACGAAATCTGGACCTGCACAAGCTGCGGCGCTTGCATGCATGTCTGTCCCGTGAAAAACGAACACCTGTCCAAAATTTTCGGCTTGCGGCAGAGCTTGGTCTTGATGGAAGCCAAATTCCCCGAAGAACTCGGTACATTTTTTAAAGGCATGGAAACCAACAGCAACCCGTGGGGGTTCGGTTCATCCACCCGCGCCGAGTGGGCCGAAGGCCTGGAAGTGAAAACATTAGCCAACAACCCCGATGTCGATATCCTCTACTGGGTCGGCTGCGCCGGTTCTTTTGACGAAAAAGGCAAAAAAGTTTCCACCGCCATGGTGAAGATACTCAAAGAAGCCGGTGTAAATTTCGGTATCCTGGGACGGGAAGAGAACTGCTGCGGCGACCAGGTGCGCCGGTTGGGCAATGAATACCTCTTCCAAACAATGGCCCAGGCAAATATCGAGACCCTTAAGAAATATAACGTCAAAAAAATCCTGGTGACCTGCCCCCACGGCTACAATACATTTAAGAATGAGTACCCCAAATTAGCCCGGGCCGCCGGCACCAACGATTGGAATGTCGAAGTAATACACCATTCCGAGTTTATCGCCGACTTACTCCGACAAGGAAAATTGAAATTCAAACAAGAAATAAAATCCTCCGTTACCTATCATGATCCATGTTACCTGGGACGGCATAACAATATATTTAAGGCCCCGAGAACCCTATTATCCGAGACCGGCGCAAAGATGTTGGAGATGAAGAACCATTCTAACCACAGCTTTTGCTGCGGCGCCGGCGGCGGTCTCATGTGGACCGAGGAAAAACTGGGGAAAAAGGCTTACCAGTTGAGAACCGATGAAGCCCTGGAAACAGGCACCCAATTGATTTCCGTGGCGTGTCCTTTTTGTATGACCATGCTGGATGACGGAGTCAAAGACAAAGGCAAAGAAGAAACCGTACGCGTGAAAGATATCGCCGAAATCGTAGCGGGATGCTTATAAATACCCAGGAACCCATTTGAAAAAGGGTTACTGGACCTCCCAAAACATTTGATAGGGCCCCCTCTTACAATAAAAGTTTTTTTATGGTATAGTTATACTCTTCAAATATTTTATTATCGGAGGTCAAACAATGTTGCTTCACCAGGAATTTATTAAAAGAGCAAAAAAAAACGGGAAAAAACTTGCTATTATCGATCGTACAACGGAAAAGCGGATTACCTATTCCAAGGCTTTAATTGCGTCGATAATATTGGCAAACAAATTCAAAGCCTATAAGGATGGCTTTATCGGGGTCATGATTCCCAATTCCGCGGGATCCATGCTCAGCATCCTGGGCATTGTAATGGCCGGTAAAGTTCCCGTGATGATCAATTATTCCACCGGCGCAGCTTCCAATTGCGAATATGCCCAGAATAAATGCGGTTTTAAAACCATTATCACGTCGCGGGCATTGCTGGAAAAAATCGGCTGCCGCCTGGTCCCGGGCATGGTTTTTATCGAAGACATCATGGAAAAAGTCACTGTCAAAGACAAACTCCAGGCCGCTTTAAAATCCAAATTACCCACCAATATGCTAATGAAAACCGTTCACCAGGGCGACCCGGACGACAACGTCGTGATCCTTTTCACCAGCGGCAGTGAAAAAGATCCCAAAGCCGTACAGTTGACCCACAAGAACCTGATCTCCAATATTAATGATGTTTACCAGGTGCTGGAGATCATGGATAACGATATCATGCTGTCCAATTTGCCCCTGTTCCACGTGTTCGGTCATAATGTGAATTTCTGGCTTCCCATGATGCGGGGTATTACGGCCGTTTCTTATGCCAACCCGCTGGAATACCAGAAAGTAGTGGATATTGTCAGAGAAGAAAAAGTAACGCTGATGGTCGGTACACCCATATTTTTCATGGGGTACTTAAGGAAATCCAGGCGGGGCGATTTCGATTCGATCCGGCTCTCTGTTACAGGCGCGGATAAAACCCCTGACTGGCTGCGGGAAGAGTTCATGAAAAAGCATGGCCTGACTGTCTATGAAGGGTACGGCTGTACGGAAACAAGCCCGGTGATCTCCTTGAATATGGGCAAAAACAACCGGCCCGGGAGTATCGGCAAGCCCTTCCCCAGTGTAAAGGTAAAAATCGCGGATATTAATTCCGGTGAAACACTGCCCGCCGGCCAGGAAGGCAAAATCCTGGTTAAGGGCGACCTGGTAATGAAAGGTTATTTCGATGACCTCGAAGAAACATCCTTGAGGATAAAGGACGGCTGGTACGATACCGGCGATATGGGAATGTTCGACGAGGACGGCTTTTTGTGGCACCGGGGCCGATTGAAACGATTTGTTAAAATCGGCGGTGAAATGGTTTCGCTGGTTAAAGTAGAGAGCGTACTGACGGAGATTCTACCGACAGATGTAGACTGCTGCGTGGTGGAGGTTCCCGATTTCTTGAAGGGCGCAAAGATTGTAGCCACAGTGACGCAAGCCATCGATGAAAAGAGAACTCTGACTGATATGGCCAAACGGTTGTCCCCAATTGAAATACCCAAACAATTCCTGGTGATCCCGGAACTCCCCAAAATGGGCAGTGGAAAAGTGGATTTTCGTTCGGTCACGGAAATGGTAAAAGCGAAATTGTCCAACGATAGCGATATGGCCGAACAAACTGCTAAAGGAAAACACAAAAATAAAGCGGATAAGAAGTCGAAAATATAATAACACCCTGGGGTGCCAGGCAAATTAGCACGAAACTATTATGCTTCCTTTCGGTTTTTGGATTCAATTTGATTTAATATTTTCCTGACCACTTGCGCATTTTCTACTATATGATCGGGATTAAACATCTCATTATGTTTTCCAAGCCCATTGTAAATTAATACTGGTTTAGAGGTAAATTCATCCCAACAGTGAAAGCTAATAAATTCACTTTCCCGGGCTTCCTCAGAAGACAATAGATGTACATTGGCGTTAATACACTCGATGACTTTTTTATTCTTTGTATAACTAAAATAGCTATCGATCTTTTTAAGCACTTTTTCTTTAAGATATTCCATACCGATTTTCCCCAGGAATTCAACTATCTCCATCATAAAATTTTGCTTAACATCATCAAGATCAAGACTTTCAAATAAAAAGCTATCGATTAAAATAATATCCGATACTTCCCGTCCACACTCTTCCAGGACCCTGGTTACATCAAATATTAACTTACCAGCCGCCGACCACCCCAAAAAGATGTAAGGCCCTGTTGGTTGCTGATTTAACATAATATTCATATAGTTGATTAACCTATTCTCATTTTCAATAAAATTAAATGAACAAAAGGAGTAATCATTAATCACATTTGCAAGACGCTGGTATGCCAATCCAAATGCACTTGCAGGCGGAAAGGTAAACAATTTTTTTTGGTTATCACCATTGAAAAATACCATTGGTTCATCGATGTATTTCTTTGACTTTATGCAAATTGCAATTTCTTGTATCGTGGGATTCTGATAAATATGAGTAATCGGCATTTCAATCCCAAATTCATTAAATATCATGGACAACAGTTTGATTAAACCAATTGAGTATCCACCCAATTGAAAAAAATTATGCCTGACGCTAATTTTTTCTTTTTCCAGTCCCAGGATATCCATCCATATACGCGTTAATTTTTCTTCGATTTCATCCCTTGGGGCCATATATTCGCCGCTAAAGATATCCCCTGTTTCAGGTACCGGTAGTGCCTTCCTGTCTATTTTTCCATTGGGAGTTAAAGGCATTTTCTCCAATTGTACAAAATGCAAAGGTATCATATAATCGGGCAAATACTGTGCTAGAAAAGCCCTTAATTCCGGTAAGGGGATTTTTTCAACGGCTATTAAATAGGCACATAGGTATTTTTCTTTTCCTCTATCTTCCCGGTATAGTACGATTGCTTCCATAATATCTTTATGGCTGAGCAACCGGCATTCGATTTCTCCTAATTCAATACGGAACCCTCTTATTTTTATCTGGCGGTCGATACGGCCAAGATACTCGATATTTCCGTCAGGAAGCCATCGGGCTAAATCGCCGGTTTTGTGGAAAATATAAGTTCTATTGGACCTATATGGCCTAATAAATCTCTCGGCGGTTAATTCCGGGCTATTTAGATACCCCCTGGCTAAACCGATTCCGCTAATACATAATTCACCAGGTATTCCTATTGGTTGTAATTGCAAAAACCGATTGATGATATAAAGTTGAATATTATCGATGGGTTTACCGATCGGGATATTCACCGGGACGTCTCTAGCCGGGCAATTAAAGTAAGATACATCGACTGTGGCTTCTGTGGGGCCATACAGGTTTATCAATCCAGTCCCGTTGCTTTGATTCAATACTCGGTTGAAATCTTCCACTTGCCGTGAATTTAAAGCCTCCCCGCTGGCGAACACCTTTTTCAAGCCTGAAAGTTTAGAAGACACGGAATTTGTTTCAACATAGTCCAGGAAAGCGCTTAACATTGGCGGTACAAAATGCATGACCGTAACGCCAAAACGTTCTACTGCTCCAATAATGCGTTGCGGATTTTTTTCCCCCCCGGATTCCAAGAGGTAAAGAGATGCTCCCTCAAAACTCCACCAGAAAATTTCCCATACTGAAACATCAAACATAAAGGAGGTCTTTTGAATCAAGACATCCTTTCCCGATATAGGGTAATTCTCCTGCATCCAATGTAAACGGTTCACTACAGAGCGGTGTTCGATCAATACACCTTTGGGCCGACCGGTTGACCCGGAGGTGTAGATGATATAAGCGAGATTTGAGGAGTTTAGAAGGTAAGAGGGTAAGAAGGTAAGAGGGTAAGAAGATTTGGGGATTTCTTCTAGAAGAATTTTCTCACCTTCTTTATCTTTGGAGGTAACCAACAAGTTGGCTCCGCTATCTTTTAGCATAAAATCGATTCTATCTTGTGGGAGTTCAGGATCGATGGGCAAATAGACTCCACCCGATTTCAATATTCCTAAAATTCCCACAATCATAGAGACGGTTCGCTCGATCGAAATTCCTACTATGGTATTGGACCAAAATCCTTCTTCATTTAATTCATGCGCCAATCTATTGGCATTTGCATTCAATTCGTGGTAAGTTACCTGATGTTGGCCAGAGGTTGGGCAACCATGGGAAGCTTCCGCTACGAGGGCAATCCGATCCGGTACTCTTACGACTTGCTCCTCGAACAATAGATGAATGGTTTTATCGCTGGGGTAATCGGCTTCAGTATCATTAAAAAACAATAATATCCTCTTTTTTTCCTCATCGGGTAACATCTCTATTTCCGATAACAGCAGATCTCTTTCCCTATCCCCCAGGAAACCGGATATTATTTTTTTAAAATATTCGCTGAATCTTTCAATGGTGGATTTTCTAAACAATTGGGTGCTGTATTCCATGACAAATAAGAGGTTATTTTCCAATTCAGCACCTATCAAAGTCAAATCAAATTTAGCTATCTTGTTTTCGAATTGATAAGGCGATAATTTCATCCCCTGGTTCTCATTTCCTGCAGCATCGAGATTCTGAAGCACCAACATAGAGTCAAACAATGGATTTCGGCTCACATCCCTGTTGAAGACAACTTTCTCTACCAGGTTATCATATTGGTATTCCTGGTTCTCAAATGCTCTTAAGGTTTTTTCTTTAACTTCCCGGAGAAACTCTTTAAATGTTTTTTCGCCCGCGGGATAATTTCTAAAAGCCAGCGTATTTACAAACATCCCGATAATGTTTTCCAAGCCTGCATGACTTCGTCCAGCCAGGGGACTTCCAACGACGATATCCTCCTGGTTACCGAGCTTCGACAAAAATATGGTAAATGCAGACAGTAAAACCATGTACAATGTAATCCCATCCTTAAGCGCCAAATCTTTCAATTTCTGCGCGGTCTCGTTGTCTATTTCAAAACTTATATTATTTCCTTCATAGCCCTGGACGGATGGCCTCGCAAAATCATAGGGGAGTTGTAATACGGGTATTTCCCCAGCAAATTCATTTAACCAAAATACTTCCTGGTCCTTTAACGCACCTTCCTCTCGATCCCGGTTCTGCCAATCTGAGAAATCTTTGTATTGGAACCGAAGGGCCGGTAAATCCCGACCTTCATTCAATGCTATAAAATCCCTTAGCAAAATATTCATGGACATACCGTCTGAAACAATATGATGCATATCCGCCATCAATATATTCTGTCCCTGGCTTTCTTTTATCAAACCAATGCGCAGTAACGGCGCTTTCGATAAATCGAAAGGACGGATAAAATGATCGATTATTCCCATTATGTCCAGCATAATTCCTGTTGTAGAATCAAAATACTGGATATCAAATTCCACATTTTCATGAATCCTCTGCGCAGGTTGATTATCGATAATATGAAATGAAGTCCTGAAACTTTCATGCCTATTTATCAGTTCCTGAAAAACAGCGACCAACCTGTCCTTTATAATCTCTCCGGCCAAACTCGAAACGAACGGGATATTGTATTCTTTTCCCTGTTCATTCATCCGGTATAAAATATATAACCGCTTCTGTGCCGATGACAATGGATAATATTCTTTTTTTTCTATAGGCTCTATCGAACTATATTTAAATTCCTTTTCCTGGCGGATAAAATCAGCCAATGCTTTTATGGTGGGAGTCCTAAAAAGTTCTGTAATCGTGACTTTTACCTTTAACTCTTTTTGTATCTTCAATGCCACTGTCGTCGCTTTTAATGAATCCCCACCCAATTCAAAAAAATCATCTTCGATTCCGACTTCTTCAAACCCAAAGAATTGTTTAAAGATTTCAGTAAGACATTGCTGGATATTATCACTGGGAGCGACATAGGGTACACTTAATTCAGGCCGTGGGTATGCTGTTCCCCTGCTTTCATTTTCCTTCGATTCCGAATCCAGGTATTCCTGATCACGGTACATACGTACGACGTTTCCCTCTTCCATCAACTCATTTAAATCCAACATAGAAATTGCTACGCGATGAAGTTGGTTTTCCATAATACGAGCGAAAACATCTACTCCTTGTTCTGGGGACAGAGCTCCATATAGTTTTGAATTTAATTCAGCTTTATCGATATTCCCACCATATTTCTTTGTAAATGACTCCACGGTCATTCCGACATCGAGCCAATCGCACCAATTAATGGCTGTATAAAAAGTACTGTTTTGGGCTGCGGAAACGTTATGTTTTTTTTGTTTATAAAGTGCATAGGCGTCCAAAAATTCATTTGCGGCGTTATATCCGACCTGGCCGAATTTGAATGCATACAATTGGTTCCCCAGGGATGAAAATAAAACAAAAAAATCCAGGGGCTCATGTTCTAGCAGGCGTTCCAACACCAGTGTACCCTTGACTTTGGGGGCCATTGCTTCTTCATTCATTTCCCGTGTTCTTCGCTGAATGACACCTTTATAATCAATAATGCCGGCAGTATGAAGGACGCCGGTAATGGAACCAAACTGTTCCTTTGCCCGGGAAATGACTTCATTCATCTGTATAAAGTCAGAAACATCTGCACTAAATATCATAACCTCGGCCCCCAGTTCCTCAAACTCCCTGATTTTTTGTATTTTATTACGAATTTGTTCCTTTTGATCACGACGGCTCAGTATTTCATCCCATTCCTCTCTTGCCGGGAAAACGGATCGCCCCACCAGCACCAACCTGGCTTTGTAACGTGCTGCCAGATATCCTGCCAGAGTTAACCCCATTCCCCCCATTCCACCGGTGATCAAATAGACCCCCTTTTCTTTTAATCGATTAAAAGTTTTGGCCATTTTAGTAAGGCGGTGTGGTTTCATTATGGGAATCCAACGGTGAAGACCTCTATACGCGATGACATTATCTAGATGATCTGGCATCTCCGAGATACACTCGCCAACCAGGTGTTTAATTAGGTGGTTTTCGAGATGGCTCCCGGGTTCCGGGATAACAATATCTATACTCCGACAGCTTATATTGGCATATTCGAGTGGAATAATTTTGACGGCCCCGATGATGGTCCCTTTTTCAGGGCAAATCGCTTCTTCACCGGTTACCGATTGCATATGGTTTGTTATGATTACAATTTGAATTTCAGTCGCAATAGCGTGATATCCAATGGTTTGGGCGATATACATTAAACTATATAATCCCAGGTCCTGTGACCTATAAATGTTTTCGAGGTTTACAGGATCACTATTACCTGGGGTTACGCTCCATAAATGTAAGATTTTTCCAGGTATTCTACCGGTATTTTTAAGGTCCCGAAAAATATTATCATAGTGGGCGTTCTGCCCGGGATCGATTGTATAGGTGCTGTCAATCTCTTTAATAAATTGTGTCCCTGATTTCACGGTAGTTACAATTTGATTTTTTTGCAATAAAAACTCGGCGATTTTCGGACCCAAGCCCTCTTCATTGATAAATAACAGCCACTTAAGGGGTGGGACTATCCGGGTAAATTCATTATCGCCGGGTACGCACTGCTGCCATACGGGTACATAGAACCAATCGGCGATATCCTCTTTTACCGATCGAGATGTGTTGGCCACCATTCCTGCACTGATCTTGAATGGGTCTCCCTTAATCCAGTATTTCCGGCGATCATAGGGATAGGATGGTAGGGAGACGCGGTGAGGTTTTCCCCGATCATAAAATCCATCCCAATCAATGGTTAAGCCGTAAAGCCATAAATAACCGATTTTTTTCAGCAAGTAATAAGCATCCGATATTTTTTGTTGAGGCGGTCTTACCAGGTTCACTGCGTATTGCATAAGTTTATCATCGACAAAGCGTTTCGTCATGATACTGAGATCGCGTCCCGGTCCAACTTCAATGAATATCGCATGGCGCTTCTTTGCTAATTCTTTGAATCCGTCCGCAAAACGCACTGTTTTTCCCAGGTGATTGCACAAATACCCTGGATTTCCAACATCCTGGGAAGTAATCCAGGTCCCGGTTAAATTCGATATATAAGGTATTTTCGGTATATTAAAAGTGATTTTTTCCAATTCTTTTTTAAATTTACTCAAAATAGGTTCCATCATCTGCGAATGCATGGCAACCGAATGTGAAACCGGCATACACAAGAGTTTTTTTTGCTTCATTTCCTGTTCAAAGAAAGTTATCTCAGCAGCGGGACCGGCAACAATGCATGTTGAACCATTATCAATAGCGAGAGACAATTTCCTGGGAAGCAAAGGGGCTATTTCCTCACTTGAGAGAGGTATACTTAGCATGGCCCCCCCCGGGACTTCCGCTAGCAATCTCCCCCTAATGAGAATGATTTTCAATGCATCTTCAAGAGAGAAAACTCCAGATAAGCAAGCAGCAGTATATTCACCGAGACTATAACCGATCATGGCATCCGGTTTTATCCCCCACTTCATCAATAATTTAGCAAGCGCATATTCGAAAATAAATAACACGGGTTGGGCGACACTGGTTTGATCGATGTGGTGCCTTGCGGTTTCTTCTTGACCGAAACTTCCGGATGAACCCTCACCGGGATAAAGCACATCTTTTATATCATAGCCTTGGGTTGATTCAAAAATTTTAAAGCATTGGTCCATTGCCTCACGGAACACGGGCTCGTTCCGGTAGAGTTCCAATCCCATGTCGACATATTGTGCACCCTGGCCAGGGAACATGAAAACAACGAAAGGACTCTCGTTTTTGGTATCGAATGAATGAAATTTCCCGGAGTGAGGAGGGGATGACAGTCCGCCGATGACTTGCTCCAGTTCTGAACAAACGAGGAATCCCCGGTGTTGAAATGCAGCTCTTCCGACTTGCAAAGTATAAGCGACATCTTCCAGGTTAAGGTAAGAATTTTTTTTCAAATTATCCGCCAGGTTCTTGGCGGCATTGTTAAGTGCGGTTTCGGTTTTGGCTGACAAAAGAGTTAGTTTCCAATTTTTAGATATTTCATTTCCAGGTGCTTGGTCTACAGGTGGGGCTTCTTCAAGTAAGATATGCACATTAGTACCGCCAATACCGAAGGAGCTTACTCCTGCCCTAAGGGGATAGCGATCATTTTTCCATTCTTGTAGTTTTATATTTACATAAAAGGGGCTGTTTTCAAAATCGATTTTGGGATTTGGAGATCTGAAGTGTAAACTGGGAGGAATTTGTTTGTGTTTTAAGGCGAGAACGGTTTTGATGAATCCGGCGATTCCGGCAGCAGCGTCGAGGTGTCCTATATTGGTTTTTACAGAACCGATGGCACAGTATTTTTTTAAAGGAGAATTAAATGCTTGTTTAAGTGCTTCTATTTCGATCGGATCCCCGAGGATTGTTCCAGTCCCATGAGTTTCGATATACCCAATACTTTCGGGTTCAATGCGGGTGACCCTGTGGACGGCCCGGATAACGCTTACCTGTCCTTCAATACTTGGAGCAGTATAGCCTACTTTTCTGGTTCCGTCATTGTTAACAGCAGAACCGAGGACCACAGCATAAATATGGTCTTTATCAGTGTGTGCATATTTGAGTCGTTTTAAGACAACGATACCGGATCCATTTCCACCGGTAGTTCCTTTGGCGTCAGCATCGAATGCCCGGCAGTGGCCGTCAGGTGAAAAGATCATGCCTTCCCGGTATAAATAACCGTAGGCATCTTCCCCAGGCACAGACACGCCGCCTGCCAGGGCGATATCGCATTCACCTGTAATTAGTGCGCGGCATGCCATATGAATAACTGTCAACGATGTGGAGCAAGCTGTCTGTACCAATACTGCCGGTCCTTTTAAATTGAGTTTATAGGCGATCCGGGTACTTAAAAAATCTCTATCGGTCAGTTGTCTGGCAGCAAATTCTCCTATTTCATAGACTTTCCCGGTTACTACAGCAAGGGCTTGCCAATAAAAATGCGATGAAGCCCCTACATAAATCCCAATCGCGCCTTCATAGGTATAAGGGTTATACCCTGCATCTTCCAACGCTTCCCATGCACATTCATGAAGAATCCTGAATTGAGGATCCATGATTTCAGCTTCTTTGGGCGTGTAGCCAAAGAAAGATGCATCGAAATACTCCCTATTTTCGAGAAAGCCTCCCTTGGTTTTAACAAAATTAGGATTCTCCAGTAATTGATCTTCTCCCCCTAATTCTTTGACTTGGTCATCGGTAAGAAAAATTATAGACTCGACGCCATTTTTTAAGTTATCCCAAAACTGCTGGATGCTCGGGGCTTGTGGGAATCTGCCAGACATCCCGATTACTGCAATTTCTAGCCCTGTTGTGATCTTCTGCTCAACCATTACGATATCTCCTCGAAAAAGTGAACAGCATCTAACAGCGAGTCATCCGCCCTTTTTATTAACCTTTCCTCTTTTTCTTTTTTCATCAGATTGCCGGTTTGCGAACTCTCCTGGTTTAGATATTGTGCCAGGGAACGTATAGTGGGGTATTGAAAGAGAGTCGTCATCTGTATATCTTTTTTGAGAATAGTACTCAACTTATTGGCAATGATAATGATATTCAAGGAATTTCCACCTATATCAAAAAAATTATAGTCGATGCCGATTTGTTCACGTTTCAATTCTGCTGCCCAGGTTGTGGCCAGGACTTGTTCCAACTCTGTGGCAGGTTCTACATATTCGCGGTCGGGGTCCTCATACTTTTTGCTCATTTCCAACATTTTTCTATCTACTTTCCCACTGGGCGTCAGGGGTATTTTTTCCAGTTGAGTAAAGTAAGTGGGGATCATGTAGTGGGGTAATTTCAAGGCTAAGAATGTTTTCAATTCAGATATTTTAAAAGTCCCATCCATAACGATATATGCATTTAGACAATTCTCGCTGTCTGGTCCTGTTGCGATCAATACCACCGCATCTTTTACAGCTTCATATGCCAACAGTCGGTTCTCAATCTCACCCAATTCGATCCTGAATCCCCTGATTTTCACCTGTGAGTCGATTCTCCCAAAAAATTCGATATTGCCATCAGGTAACCATCGGGCTATATCACCGGTTCGGTAAACCAGGGGGGCTTTTTTCGAGAAAACCGCCCCACCGGCCCCTCTGTAAAAGCCTTTGCTTATTTCATCCTGATCAAACTTTTCCGAGGTCATTTCGGGTTGGTTCAGGTAACCGCGCCCCACACCGGCGCCGGCGATATAAAGTTCTCCCATTACACCGATGGCGACGGGGGTTAAATATCTATCCAATATATAAATAACAGTATTGGCAATGGGCTTACCAATAGTTAATGGGATTTCTCCGCTTAAATCCGCAATAGTCGACCAGATAGTGGTTTCCGTAGGGCCATACATGTTAAATATACGCCCCCGAATCATCGGTCTGACCATACTCAACAACGACCCAGAGAAAGCCTCTCCTCCTACCAGCAAATAAGTAAGGTTTTCAAAACTCTTTTTGGTTCGATCATCATTCAACAGTAACTGGAGACGTGACGGTGTAACCTGCAATATATTCACTTTTTCCCTCTCCATGGCGCGGAAAGCCGCCGAAGCATCGATCTGCTCTTCGTGGCTTCCGATAACCACAACAGAGCCCCGAGTGAGAGGCAGTAGGGTCTCAAGGCCAAATATATCAAAAGATATTGTGGTTAGCGACAATATACAATCATTCTCCTTAAACGGAATAATACGAGTCATGGCGGATATAAAGTTTACAACCGCTTTATGTTCGATCATTACGCCTTTGGGATTTCCCGTAGAGCCGGAAGTATAAATAACGTAAGCGAGATTTGAAGAACAGAAATCACCTTTTGAAGCATGAACATTGAAATTCAAATTCCGAATTTCGGTTTCATTAATTAAAATCCCGGCGCTGCTGTCTTTTAACATAAAATCGATTCTATCTTGCGGGAGTTCAGGATCGATGGGCAAATAGGCGCCCCCAGCCTTTAATATGCCCATTATCCCGATAATCATTTCCACTGAGCGTTCCATCATAATGCCCACAATATTATCAGCCAGGACACCTTTTTCAATTAACAATCCCGCCAATCGGTTGGATTGCTCGTTTAATTGGCGGTAAGACAGACTGATAGGTCTAACCTCAACGACAGGTTGGATGGAAAATTTTTCATGTTTTTCGAGTACTTCGCGGGCAACCAAAGCAATGTGGTCCGGCACCTTTTTTACCTGCTCCTCAAACAATTGATGAATGGTCTTTTCGCTGGGGTAATCGGCGTTAGTATCATTAAAATCCAATAATATCCTCCTTTTTTCCTCATCGGGTAACATCTCTATTTCTGACAGCAGCCGATCTCTTTCTCTATCCCCCAAAATAGCGGATATTATCTTTTTAAAGTATCCGATGAATCTTTCAATGGTAGATTTTTTAAACAATTGAGTGCTGTATTCCATGGCAAACAAAAGTTTATTTTTCAATTCGGCTCCGATCAAGGTCAAATCAAATTTCGCTATCTTATTTTCATATTCATAAGTTGATAAATTCAAATCCTGGTTTTTAATTCCTGTGGCATCCATATTCTGGAGCATCAACATAGCGTCAAACAATGGATTTCGACTCACATCCCTGTTCAAGACGACTTTTTCTACCAGGTTATCATATTGGTATTCCTGGTTCTCAAATGCTCTTAAGGTTTTCCCCTTGACTTCACGGAGAAACCCTTTAAATGTCTTTTCACCCGCGGGACAATTTCTAAATGCCAGCGTATTTACAAACATCCCTATAATGTTTTGCAGGTCCACATGACTTCGACCAGCTAGAGGACTTCCAACAACGATATCCTCCTGGTTACCGAGCTTCGACAAAAATATGGTAAATGCAGACAGTAAAAGCATATACAACGTGACACCTTCTATAAGCGCCAAATCTTTCAATTTCTGCGCTGTCTCGTTGTCTATTTCAAAACTTATATTATTTCCTTCATAACCCTGGATGGGTGGTCTGGTGTAATCGTACGGGAGCTGCAATACGGGGATCTCCCCTGCAAATTCTTTTAGCCAAAATGCTTCCTGGTCCTTTAGCACACCTTTCTCTCGACCCCGGTTCTGCCAATCTGAGAAATCTTTGTATTGGAGCCTGAGAACCGGTAAATCCCCTCCTTCATTCACTGCTATAAAATCCCTTAGCAAAATATTCATGGACACACCATCCGAAACAATATGATGCATATCCGCCATCAAGATATTCTGTCCCTGGCTTTCTTTTATCAAACCAATGCGCAGTAACGGTGCTTTCGATAAATCGAAAGGACGGATGAAATGATCGATTGCTTCCTTTGTATCCGAAGTGATTCCCATGGTAAAATCAAAATACTGGATATCAAATTCCACATTTTCATGAATCCTCTGCGCAGGTTGATTATCGATCATATGAAATGAAGTCCTGAGACTTTCATGCCTATTTATCAGTTCCTGGAAAACGTCGATCAACATGCCCTTCTGAATCTCTCCGGCCAATCTCGAAACGAATGGGATATTGTATTCTTTTCCCTGTTCATTCATCCGGTATAAAATATATAACCGCTTCTGTGCCGATGACAATGGATAATATTCTTTTTTTTCTATTGGCTCTATCGAACTATATTTAAATTCCTTTTCCTTGCGGATAAAATCGGCCAGCGCTTTTATGGTGGGGGTTTTAAAAAGCTCTGTAAGTGGAACTTTTACTTTTAACTCTTTATGTATTTTCGATATCAGTGTGGTTGCTTTTAAAGAGTGGCCCCCTATCTGGAAAAAATTACCATAGACACTAATTTTTTCCTTGTCTAAGGTCAAAACTTCCCCCCATATCTCCACCAATTTTCCTTCTAATTTAGAAGATGGAGGGACGTATTTTCCCCCCGGGTAATCGTTTATTTCCGGATCGGGTAAAGCTTTTTTATCTAGTTTTCCATTTGGAGTTAGAGGTATTTTATCTAGCTGCATAAAATAAGATGGGATCATATACTCCGGCAATATCATCGACAGGTATACCCGTAATTCAGAAATAACGAGTTCACTTTCGGAAATAATATAGGCGCATAGATATTTATCCCCATTAGCTTCTTCTCGCGCCATCACCAATGCATCTTTTACTCCCGGGTGATTCAATAACCGATTCTCTATCTCACCCAGTTCAATACGGAATCCTCTTATCTTTACTTGATGATCTAACCTTCCAAAAAATTCGAGATTTCCATTCGGCTGCCACCGGGCAAGATCCCCGGTTCTGTATATGATTCCGCCAACGACAAATGGGTTCTTTTTAAAAGAAACACTCCCTGCACCTCCACAATAACCTTCTATGGTGGGTAATTTGACAAATTTCTCACATGTTAATTCCGGCCTATTCAAATAGCCTCTGCTCAACCCATCTCCCCCAATATAAAGCTCACCAGGTACACCGATAGGAACCAGGTGCTGCGCGCCATCAAGAATATAGATTGTCGTATTGGTAATAGGTTTACCGATATTCAATGTCTCCCCTTCACTCACCTCTTTAACCGTAGACCAGATGGTGGTTTCTGTCGGCCCATACATATTGAATATTTTCCCGGTAACAAACGTTCTGACCTTTTCCAGCAAAGGTGCAGGAAAAGCCTCTCCTCCTACCAGTAAAAATTTTAATATTTTCAAGTTAACTGCCGCTCCCGGTAGAGACATTATCATTTGCAGCATTGAGGGAGTGACCTGTAAAATAGAGATGCTTTCTTTTTCAATAACAATACCGGCCATTTCCGGGTTTAATTGTTCCTCCCTGCCGCCCATTATAACCAAAGAACCGCGAACAAGAGGAACCAATGTCTCAAGGCCAAATATATCGAAGGAAATCGTGGTTAATGACAATATCCGGTCTTTCGCCGTAAAGGGAATAATGTCGGTGACTCCTTTCATAAAATTTGCCACAGAACGGTGGTTTATCATAACACCTTTTGGTGTGCCCGTGGAGCCGGAGGTGTAGATGGTGTAAGCGAGATTTGAAGAATTTTGGAGGTAAGAAGGTAAGATGGTATAAGGGTGAGAAGAGCGAAGTAGTTTTTCGGTGTAATATGTTGCACCGCCCCACCTTTTCACCTTCTTACTTTCTTTGGCCAAACTGCGGTTGGTAACTAGCAATTTAGCTGCGCTGTCTTTCAACATATAGTAAATTCTATCTTCGGGGTAATCCGGGTCAATGGGCAGATAGGCACCATGGGATTTTAATATACCCATAATCACGATAATCATTTCAATAGAACGTGTTACCATTATAGCTACAATATTATTTACCAGGACACCCTTCATTATTAACGAAAGGGCCAGACACCCGGAGCGATCATCCAATTCGCGGTAGGTAATAGCTATAAACATATTATTGACGGTGTTAGGAAGGATCTGGCCGCGGCCAAACACTGCAATATGATCCGGGGTTCGTACTACTTGTTCTGCAAAAAATTCGTGAATGTTCTTGTCTTCCGGGTATTTCGCTTCCGTAGCATTGAACTCATATAATAGCCGACTCTTCTCCTCTTCCGATAGAGGCAATAACTCTCTAATCTCCAAATCCTGGTTTGCGATAACCTGATCAAATATAGCGCTGAAATTTTTTGCAAGTCTTTCTACAAAAGTTCCCTCATAAACATTGCCATTATATTGATATTTTATCCTTAATTGCTCCGAACCTTCCAAAATGACATTAAAGTCATAATTGGTTTGCTCAAATAATTCCGCATTTGCTAATTTTAATGATGTTTTAGTGCTAATATTTTTTTCTCTTCCATAACCTTCTATTTGTTTCACAATGGGGTAATTCTCGAATATCAAGATGTGATCGATTAAATTTTGGTTTAATACAGTCCCAGCTTGAATTTCGGCTAATGGGCAGTAATGATGAGGAGCACCGGCTAAAGCTTCCTTCTGAACTTGCTGAAGCAGTTTATGAAATTTCATTTTTTCTTCAAAACTGATGCGGACCGGGATGGTATTGATAAATAAACCTACCATCGATTCTACTCCATCTAATTGGGATGGACGTCCGGAAACCACCGCACCGAATACCACATCTGTTTTCCCATTATATTTTCCCAGGAGAATTCCCCATAGCGTTTGAATCACTGTATTCAAAGTAACATGTTCTTGGACTGCCAACCTATTCACCGTGGCTGTTTTTTCCATGTCGAATACTATCGAAACTGTTTCATTTCTATAGTTGTTTTCTTCATTCAACAATATCTTTGTTTTAGGAACCCCCGTCTGCTCTTCAAACAAATCCAGGTAGTTTTCCCAATACCTGGCCGAAACTTCCTTATCTTGTTTTTCAAGCCATTCAATATACGTTCGATAAGGTTTAACTTCCGGCAATTGATACATCCTTTTCTCTATATAACTAGAATATATCTCGAAAAATTCATTATTGATTATCCCAAAGCACCATCCATCCATCAATATATGGTGAAAACTCCAAATCAACTCATACTCCAGTTTATCGATTTGAAGTATCGACACACGCATCAATACCCCTCTGCTTAAATCAAAACCCCGTTTTCTATCTATTATTTTAAATTCTTCTATCTTTCTCACTGTTTCTTCATACGTCCCGACCTTTCGGATATCCCGGTAAGTAAAATCGATGGCCCTATCTTTCAATACAACCTGCATAGGACGTTCGATATCCTTATCTACAAATGCAGTTCGTAATATATCGTGCCGTTTAAACAACTGGTTCAAGCTTCTCTCGATAATGCATATATCTAATTCTCCTTCCAACCGATAAGACATCTGCTCGAAATATGAATAAGACGCTTCATCCGCCAATGCATGGAACAACATCCCCTCCTGCATATAACTCAACGTGTAAAGATCAGCTATTCCAGGATACTCCTTAACTAATCTCTTTATGCTTTCTATCGATAATCCTTTATATGTAAAATCACTGGGAGTAAACTCCGTATATTTTTTCTCACAGCAAAACCCGATAATATTCAAAAGCTCCGAATGGAAATTTGCCACTAATCTCTGCATGGTTTCCGCCTTAAAATGCTTCGCACTGTAAGTAAATGCCATGGATAAACGGTTTGCAGCTATCATTCCATTTACTTCGATGAGGCATTCCCGTCGATTATTCAATCCGATTGGATTTCCTGTCGATTCCCCGGCTATCTCGATAAACGATTTTTGCTTTACGTCAGCATCGAATTGCCCCAGGTAATTAAAACTTAATTGAGGGTTTAATTTAAATTCAATATCTCTTTTATTTTCCTCTGCCGTCAAATATTTTATTATCCCATAACCGATTCCTTTATTGGGAATTCGTCTTAAGGTTTCTTTGATCTCTTTTAACTGCCTAGCGATGTTTCCTGCGAAAGAAAAATCTAACACAACAGGATACATACTGGTAAACCAGCCAACTGTCCGGTTGATATCGATATCTTCCATTATCTCTTCCCTGCCATGGCCTTCAAGAACTATGGATATTGGATTTAGATCGAACGTTTTCTTTATCCCCAATCCCAGTGCGGTCAACAAGATATCATTTATCTCTGTTTTGTATGCATGGTTCACGCAG
>JAUPLE010000651.1 GCA_030837085.1 Acidobacteriota bacterium
CGGGAAAAGGCCGGGGCGGGGATTCCTGGCTGGATTGGTACGGGAACCTGGAAGTCACGCCGCCGCTGCCGGGAAAACCCTTTGGCCGGATTTTCCATGGCTATAACCGGACCACCGGCAAATCCTTGAACCCACAGATAGTAAAAACCCTGGAAGCCCAGGGAGTTCAAACGCCGCTAATTAAAATCCATACCGGTTGGCTGCTGATCAAGCATGTGGATGAAATCTTTAATTTCATCCCGGCCGGGGCGGGGGAGGCGAAAGGGTTTAAGGTTTTAGTACCGGATGTCGGGGTAACCTACCGTTTATTGGAACAATGGGATAAGCAAGGAAAAGGGGCGCTTCCGTTCCTGGAAAAGATACTTCAAAATGAAACCATCTCTACCATTCTTAATAACCGGGAATTAAGGGAATACAACCTGGGACTCCAGGAGAAGGAGATCGAAGAGAGTATAGGGATGATGAAACAAGCCATTGGCATTACTGAAACCGAAATCATACGTATCCCGGCGTTGTTTGAAAAGGCAGGGGGGTTCGCGGGGGCATTGATGCCGAATATGGTCAATTCCGTTTACATGAATGGAAGCCAGTTGATGTCGGACCCGCGGGGTCCGGTGGAACAGGGAAAGGATTTGCTGCAAGAGTATGTAAAAGGGCTTTTAAAGAAGGAGAAGATCGAGGTATATTTCCTGGATGATTTACCATATCATATGTGGGGAGGGAACGTGCATTGCGCCACGAATGTCACCCGTGAGATATATTCCACTCCCTGGTGGCAAAGTATGTAGGAAATTATGAACTGAATGAATTATTTGCCTGGCAAGTCCCTTTCATTTTTTCCCACGCTGTGTTAAAATAACCCTGCTAAATTGATACCCGACCCCTAAAATAGCCGGGTTAAATTAGGAGGCGCTGTGCGTTACAGGACTTTAAGTATCAGGCAACTGTGGGAAAAAACCCAGGAAGACCCTTTTAATAAGGACATGTACCTGGAAAGAGACGTCCTGGATAAATTAAAAAAGAACCTCGATACCCCAAAAATCGAAATCATATACGGCCCCAGGCGAAGTGGAAAAACAACCCTGCTAATGTTCCTGATCGATCATTTAAATACCCAGGCCGTCAAAGAGAGCAATATCTGGTATATAAACCTGGACCTCATCTCCGATTATTCCCTTTTTGAAAACCCTGAAAAATTCATTTACCTCTTCGATAAATCACAGGTAGAAGGGAAAGTGTACCTCTTCATCGACGAAATACAGCGCCTGTCAGCGCCGGGCCTTTTTTTGAAAGGCATTTACGATTCCAGGCGTAATATCAAAGTCTTTATTTCCGGCTCAGCTTCTTTCGATATTAAAGCCAAAGTAAAAGAATATTTAACCGGTCGAAAACGGCTCCACCTGGTTTTACCTTTATCTTTCCGGGAAATCATAAAGGCCGGGGACATAATTCCCGCCGACCTTTATAATCAAAAACTGGGCATGGATAATTACGCTGAATGGATTAAAGCGGATGAGGTATACCGAAAATACCTGCTGGAAGAACTGGAGAATGTTATGATTTACGGTTCCTATCCCGCTGTATATGCACTCCAAAACACGGAAACGAAATTGGAAGAATTGAACGAGATATACAACTCCTACCTGAAAAAAGACGTTTTCGATTACATTAAAGTGGAACGCCCCGAAGTTTTTAATAATCTCGTCACTGTTCTGGGCAGCCAGGTGGGCAACATCATCAATATTTCGGAATTGTGCAGTTTGCTATCCAGTAACAGGGATACCACCGAACGATACCTGGGGATACTAAAAGACACGTTCATCGTTTCCTTCTTGCCCCCCTTTGCCTCTAATAAAAGAAGCGAAATTAAGTACGCCAACAAAATATATTTCAATGACCTGGGGATCAGGAACCTGACTCAAAAAAAGATGTCTCCCATCGCAGGCAGGCCGGATGCCGGCAGCGTGATTGAGAATATGGTTTTTATCGAAATGCAAAAGAAATTGGCCATGCTTGACGATATCTATTATTGGCGAACCAAAAGCAAAGCCGAAGTGGACTTCGTTTACTCCAGGGAAGACCGGATTACACCTGTGGAAGTTAAAACCGGCAGCGCGACTATCGGTACTTTGACCCGGAGTTTCCATAGTTTTATCGAGACCTACAATCCCCCAAAGGCAATTTTCTTAAACAAAGACAAATTCGCTCATTTCAAAGTAAATCAAACCGATGTCTTCTACGTACCGCTTCATTGGTTCTTGCTTGCCGGAAGCGCCATGATCGATTAATTTCCGGGATAGCCGGGAACGTCACGGCAGAACAGGCGACACCCTGAAATGGAAAAATAGTCGCCAGGCAAAAAAAGTTCCTATAAATATTCATTTGGTCTTGAAATATTTTTCGATTTGTGCTATTGATAATATCGGTATGCAGGAAATTAGGAAAAAGGAGTTCGACTGTGAATGTTGAAAGAAAAATTCCTGGTGATCCCCTCGATTTTATTCGCCAGTGTATTCGAAAGAGAAGCATTTTATGGACTTATCATATCAATATGAGGATGATGAATCGCTTCATTTCCCGTCAAATGATACTGGAATCGATCGAGAACTACGAGATTATTGAGTCTTATCCTGAAGACAAGTATTTGCCAAGTTACCTTATATATTCCAGGTACGAACTCACCGTTTTCCATGTACTATTTGCGGTAGATGTCGAAAAAATGAATGTACGGATAATAACTGCCTACCGGCCAGACCCCAAAAAGTGGTCGGAAGATTTTAAAAGGAGGCAAAAACAATGAAATGCCATATTTGCGGTGGAAACCTAAATCCGACTCGAACAGACCTGCCTTTTAAGCGTGATGAAAAAAGTATTGTGATTCTCAAAAATCTCCCTATTTTTCAGTGCGAAAATTGCCAGGAATATCTGATTGAAGACCCTGTGATGGTGGAGGTTGAATCCATCATGTCAGGAGTGAATCCAACTGCTGAATTAGAGATATTCCGATATGCCGCCTGAAGTAAAATAGGCAATTTGAAGAAATGACAATAGGATCGAAATATACAAAGGTTGTGGAGTAGTCCGACGAAGACCGGTGCTTCATAGGCAGTTGATTCCACGATAGTTATTAATAAGTACCGAGGAATTGTAACAGGGTTTTCTTTTGGGGCAGGTCGGGAAAATCAAAAAGAGTTTGACTTTCCGTCTGAACTATGATAATTTTATTTTTCTGTGAAAGAACGGTGATATTAAAGATATTCAAAGCTGAGTCGGAATTGCGAAAAGGAGTAAGGTCAGGCTCCAGTGGCGGAAGCTTATATATGCACGCACCGCTTCCGGTTTCTCCCCGTTTCCGGGTAAATTATAAAAATGCCTGAATTAGCAAGATTTCTTGGTATTGTGATTGGGATATTCCCACGTGAGCACCTGCCACCGCATTTTCATGCGGTCTATGGGGAATATCAGATTACCGTTGACATCGAGACTGGTGTTGTCCATGGAGATTTTCCCAAGCGGGCTCTGCGTCACGTATTAGAGTGGTTTGATTTGCATCAGCAAGAACTTATCAATGCCTGGGAACGTGTGCAGGCAGGTTTTTCACCCAACAAAATAACACCGTTGGAGTAAAAAAATGATACCTAAGGTAATAGCTGCAAAATACCGACAAGATTATACGGTTCATGTCCTTTTTTCTGACGGAACCGAAGGCGATGTAGACATGAGCCAGGAGCTTTACGGCGAAATGTTTACTCCACTTAAGGAGAGGGATAACTTTAAGAAGTTCACTATCCACCCGGAGTTCCACACACTCTGCTGGCCAAATGGAGCTGATATTGCCCCCGAATTCCTGTACGAAAAAGTAAAAATTCCAGCATAGCATCCGGCCCATTATCCCCTGGAACTTGCCGACTGTCTTGTCCGATACAAATATGCTTGTAGCCAGGCAAGCGGGCAGGCATAGTATCGGGATTGAAATTGACCCTGAATATTGTAAACTCACAGCAGAACGTCTTAGCCAGAACTCTTTATTCAATACCACTTCATTTCATTTGCTAAATCCCTCAATGAAGAAAATTAATGGCAAAATGCATACATTCTATGATACGGTAGAACACGAATACGCAGCATTGGTTGCCTAAAAATTTCATGCGCAATGAATGGCGAATGAGAAATCAACGAAAAAGTCAGCAAAACTAATTGGGAAAATAAATATGGATTCTATGGCTCATTTGAAATCGCTATGCCGGAAAAAGTACCGAACCATGTTACATCCTTTGAATTTGTTGTTAGGTTGATTAACTTTAGAATAGAAAGGCAATATGAGTAAGAAATATATATTCATAACACCAATAGAGAATCTGAAATTAGAAGTTTCGAAATATAAGACCATAAAAATAGGCAATGTTCATTTTGTTTCATATGACAAAATCGATGCTTACAAAAAAAGATTCGGAATAAGCAAATCAATAACAAAAATGCCATTAATTAAACAGACAGATAATGATTTTTTTGAGTGCGCCCCAGCATTCGCGATCATTCATCATAATGGTGAGAGCAAAGATACTCAATATAAATACATATTAGAAGTACAGAGAGCAATTGATATTTTATGTATGGCTCAAAAAGGCTATACGAAAAGGCAGAGTACTTCAATCCCAGCTATATCGGGCATGCCAACGTCAAAGTCATATAAGTACATGTTTGTCGATAAACATAATCCTAATTCGCTACCTGGATGGCGATTGGCTTCCAACCCAGATGGATTAATTGTAAATGAAAGAATGGTAGAATTCCATAAAAAGGCATACTTCTTTAAGCTATTAAAGATAATAAATAAAGATATTAGTACGTCAAAAGAATGGCATAATTCTATTATTAATGCTGCCATATTTGCTGGAAAGAGTTGGGCAGCAAAGAGCATTTATGACGCTTTTTTGTTTAATATGATTGCCTTAGAAACCTTATTAACCGAAAGTGGTGATAAATTTAGTGATGTCTTGCCACTTAGAATTAAAAGTTTTATTGGTTGGATGGGCAATTGGGATAAATATGATTATAAAAAGCGAATTGATGATATTTATAAAAAAAGATGTAAACTGGTTCATGAAGGAAATATCAATAATATATCGGTAGATGATTTGTTGTTTTCTGACGATTTAATTTTTGGTGTATTTGATAATATTGTCAATCATGTTAAAATCTTTCATGAAAAAAAGGATATTATTTTATTCTCAAAAAAGGTTGAGGCTGAGCACCTATTGGGAATAAAGGGAAGAACTCGGCCAAGGACTTTACGATTTTTTGAGACCCAATACAATACGAAGGATAAAATAGAGATTATATAAACCTAAAAATTGCTTCAACCTTATTCGAGCTTCAATGACATTCATTATTAATAATACTGAAATGCTCTAAGCCACAAGCAAAAATTGGAACAATCGACTGCTATCCAATATAAACGATACTATGGATTTCGGTTAGATCGGTAAAGGGGAATAGGGGACAGCCAAATTCATGGGAAAAATACTTTTGGAGAGTGTTGCGGAAGGCTTCCGGGAGACAGTCCAAACTTTACGGCGTGTTCCGGGAGTGGCATTCATGGCTGGCCCCCTTTTTAGACTGACGAATATCCTTACATTTATCTTTTTTTGTCATTGTTTTCCCGGGAAATATAAAACAATGCTCTCTGAAAAGAAACGCTTCCTCATTTTCCGGGAATCATGCCTCTCCAACAGTTAACGTTTCCTCATTTTCAGGAGATATTTCCTCTTCATCAGGAAGTGTTTCCTGAATTTTAGGAAATCATTCCTCTCTGAGTGGAAACATCTCCTGATTTTCTGGAAATACTTCCTCTCCGACATGAGACGTTTCCTCATTTTCAGGAGATATTTCCTCTTTACCAGGAAGTGTTTCCTGATTTTCTGGAAATACTTCCTCTCCAACAGGAAACGTTTCCAGATTTTCAGGAGATATTTCCTCTTCATCAGGAAGTGTTTCCTGAATTTTAGGAAATCACTCCTCTTTGAGTGGAAACATTTCCTGATTTTCATGAAAGCATTCCTCTCCGACAGGAGACATTCCCTCATTTCCAGGAAATCACTCCTCTTTTTCAGGAAGTGTTTCCTGAATTTCATGAAATCACTCCTCTCTGAGTGGAAACGCTTCCTTATTTCCAGGAGATATTTCCTCTTTATCAGGAACTGTTTCCTGATTTCCAGGAAATCACACCTCATCGAGTGGAAAGGTTTCCGTTTTTTTGAAAAGCCAACTATTTGCCGCGTTATCGATCGAAAGATTGTTTA
>JAUPLE010000652.1 GCA_030837085.1 Acidobacteriota bacterium
GGAGAATTTTGGGGACCGATGAATTTCCGCGAAAAAAGAAAAACCACGGACAGAACGGCAACACGGACTGACACGGACAGTTTTTTGTCCACTGATTCCATGTATTTTCACTGATTATTTTTATTAATCTGCGTCAATCAGTGTAATCAGTTTCCGTAGCTGCTTTCTGGCACCCCGTGTATCTCGTGCCTGCGCGATTCCATTTCAAAATCCTCACAGGGGGCCGTTTTAATTAATAATTAAGAATTAAGACTTGACAATTAACAATTACCCAGGGCAGGCCGGGAAAGACTTTTATATACCGGGATGCTTACGTGGAAAATTACTGTTCTTTCCCTCCGGATAAAGCTTTCAGGCACATGCACGGACAATATATTCATGTGCACAAATGATTTGTGCAGGTGTACGGTCGATTTGTGCAAGTGCATTTTTAATTCGTACAAGTGCGCGGACGATTTGTGCAAGTCTATTTTTAATTTGTGCAGGTGCACGGAAGGTTTGTGCAGGTGTATTTTTGATTTGTGCAGATGTACGGAAGTTCCGTGCACATAAATGGGATTCCCGCGTAGATAAACCGGAACTCCGCGTACATAAACGGCCTTTCCGTGTACATAAACTAAAACCCCGTGTACATAAACGGTTTCTCCGTGCACATGAATGGAAGGTTTTTGCAGATGCACGGGAGTCTCGTTTACATGTACGGGACTCTCGCGTACATGCACGGGGCTTTTGTTTACATGCACGGAAGTCTCGTGCAACTGCACGGAACTCTCATTTACATAAATTGAAATCCAGTTGACATGCACGGGAGTCTCGTTCCACTGAAAAATCCTTACGGCTGCATACGCGAAAATTCCAACAACAAGGGATAAGGAGGGATAAGGGGACACTCAAGAAAATGCTCACTCATTTTGAAAGAATTTGGGCGAACACATAGGTTCGCCCCTACATTAATTAATCGGATCATCCAAATATACAGGGATTTTAACTTCTGTAGGGGCAGACCTGCGTGTCTGCCCGATTCCCTATTTAAAGAAGCGGAAAAGAAATAACTGTTAATTGTCAATTGTTAATGGTTAATGGCTAACGGTCAATATGGAACTGATATTAAATCTTTACTGTTAGACATTGACTGATTACCGACGGACATTGATTCCTTCCCGTAGGGAGGAGACCCCGCATATCTCGTGCCTGCCCGCTTTTTGCCGCCAAAAGACGGCAGGGGTGCACACCGCGATTTTTTCGTGGCATGCATTGATATTTGTACCTTTTTATGTTATCGTTTCCTTTTCAATAAAACTTAAAAGGCAGAAATACCCACGATTAACATATGAAAGAAACATACTTTACATTGGAAAATATCGACATGCAAGCAGCAGAAATGCTGGCAGCGGTCCGGCATTTGCAAAAGTCCGCTGCCTTTACCCTGGAACCTAATAAAGCCGCGCTGCTGGTACTGGATATGCAGCGTTATTTCCTGGAGGAAACATCCCATGCTTTTATTCCCTCTGCCGCCGCCATCATCCCACGTATTCAATGCCTTCAAGATACATTTGTTAATTACCGCCTGCCAATAGTGCAAACCAGGCATATCAATACCATCCAAAATGCAGGACTAATGAACTCCTGGTGGAAAGAATTAATCGTTGAAACCAACCCCCTTTCCGAAATCTCAAGCCATATCCAACACAAGCATGCCGCTGTTTTTGTTAAGCCCCAATACGATGCATTTTTTAACACCGACCTGGAACAATGGCTGTCCGGTAGACATGTTTCCCAGGTGGTTATCGCCGGGGTAATGGCGCATCTCTGCTGCGAAACCACGGCCCGCTCTGCTTTTATGCGCGGGTTCCAGGTATTTTTTACAGTAGATGCCACGGCGTCCTATACCCGCCAATTTCACCAGGCATCCTTGCTCAATCTCTCCCACGGCTTTGCCGTACCGGTTTTGAGCGAACAGGTGTTGGCCGCTTTCCCCGCCATTAATAATAAGGAATCCCAATATGAATCTTGATATCGCAATTATCGGCGCGGGTCCCGCCGGGATTGCCGCCGCGGTACAATTAAAACGATTCGACCTGGCGCCCCATGTGTTTGAAAAAAACCGCATCGGCGGCCTCCTGTGGAATGCTCACTGGGTGGAAAATTATCCTGGCTTTCCCGGGGGTATCTCCGGCGCCAACCTGGCCATGCTTTTTAAAAACCACCTGGAAACATTTCATATCCCGGTAATTCCCGACGCCGTCACCTCCCTGGATTATCTACCCCAACAAGACTGTTTCCAGTTGACCACAGCCAGGGAAACCTACACCGCGAATATCGTCATCGCTGCCCCCGGAACCGAGCCCAATACCGAAGGCATCCTGGACATCATCCCACAAGAACTGAAACAATACGTTGTATTTGAAATCTTTCCCCCCATGGAACTAACGGGAAAAAAGATCGTCATCGTGGGCGCCGGCGACATTGCTTTTGACTACGCACTGCATTTATCCCAATTCCAGGGCAACAATATCACGTTGGTCCACCGTTCCGAAATGATTAACGCTCTCCCCCTGCTGGTCCGGCGGGTGCGCGCCACACCCGCTATCACCATGTTGAGTTCCGCCGCGCTTCAAAAAGTCGATGAAGGAGATACTTATCCCTTACGCTTAACATTTGCAAAAAATGCCGACATCTTTATCCTGGAGGCCGATATCCTGGTGGGCGCCATTGGCCGAGTCCCCCAGACCGGTTTCTTTTCGCCCCATTTACGCCAAATGGAAAAACAGCTTATTAAGAATAGGCGCTTATATATGGTCGGGGATGTAATAAACGGCCATTGCCGCCAGGCGGTTATTGCCGCCGGCAACGGCGTCGAAGCCGCCATGAAGATATATGAATACCGAAAAAGGGGAAATCGATGAAAATTATATCCGAAGCCGGTCATCCCAATATTGCCACTGTATTCCTGGCCGAAATGGACAACGGGAAATACATCGAATTTGTGGAGTCAATTCAACCACCCATTCCCCGCGAAGAGAAATGGGTAATCATTGTTTCAACTCTATTTGGCTGTCCCGTGCACTGCGCCATCTGCGACGCCGGGGGGTGGTATGAAGGACGCATATCAGCGGAACATATCCTCGCACAGGTGGATTTCCTGGTAAATCGGTATTTCCCGGACCGCTATATCCCTGTAAAAAAATTCAAAATCCAATTTGCCCGCATGGGGGAACCTGCTTTAAACCCCCACGTACTGGATGTACTGGAAATACTCCCGCTCCGTTACCGGGCGCCGGGCCTTATGCCCAGTATTTCGACCGTGGCCCCGCTGGGGACAGAGGCTTTTTTCGATCGCTTATATGATATTAAACAGGCGCATTACGGCAAGGGCCGATTCCAATTGCAATTCTCTATTCATTCCACCAATACCCGGTTGAGAGATCAATGGATCCCGGTTAAAAAATGGGATTTCAACGCCATCGCTGCTTATGGGAAACGTTTTTATAAACCCGGCGACCGGAAAATTACCTTGAATTTCGCTTTATCTGATAATTCGCCGGTATCCGGGGAAATATTGGCAAATCATTTTGATCCCGGGGTTTTTGCCATTAAAATCACCCCGGTCAATCCCACTGTGAACGCTGCTTTAAATAAAATCAGCAGCGGCGTGGATGTGGTTAATCTCCGAAATGAGCCGGAAATAGCCGCTTCGCTGCGGAAACTGGGGTATGACGTGATTGTCAGTATTGGTGAGCTTGAAGAAAATAAAATCGGCAGCAACTGCGGCCAATATGTAAAACGGTTCCTGGATAATCGAAAAGCGATTCCCGGTTCCTATGGGTATAAATATTCGTAATTTCACGGATCATAAAGCAGTCCCTATGTACCAATCGGGAAAGGGAGGGTATGTGCATTCTTACCCCAGGAACTTCTCTTTATTAAGCATTACCTTATCCTGTCAAATTTGCTATAATTATCCCGGAGGTAACAATGAACCATGTGAAACCTTTTTTGTTTATCCTGTTCTTTTTTCCTTGCTTTATTAGCGCGGAGATTCAATACGGGGCCTTTGACCCGGCCTACTGGAACGGCCTGGTTATCTTGAAAGATCATAATGCCTTTGCCTTTCGCTTTATTATTCACAAAAACAACGACAAAGCCGACGGCTACGATACATTCCACATCGTGGAACACGTTGGCCCCTTTGCCCCGGACGGCAACTATGCCGAAGTAAGTTTCAATCCTTCCCTACCCTTCCATAAAGGCAAAGATACTCCTATTCTTAAAAAGGACGCAGCACTTTCGTCGCTCGTTACCATGCGATATACGAAACTCCAAGATGGAATTGCCGGCTGTGTTTCCATACCGGTAGATACCGGCATTGAAACGCTTTTCTACACTCCGTGGGAACCGACGGTCGCTTACCGGCAGGAAAACGATATGATTACCGGCGTAAACAACAACCTGGTTTTCAATTTCATCCCCATCGGTTCGGCTTTCGAAAAGGTCGAAACGAAAGATAAAGAGGTCAGCGGCATGGTGGGAGCGAACGTACGTGCGTTTTATTTCTATGCCGGGTTTGATAAGCCAACGCTTATTAATCGTAAGATTGAAGAAATGCTTGAAACCAACAAGAAAGAATATTCCGCCCTTCGTCCCCAGGTAAGCGGGCAATGGCAGGGTCTTATCGCTTCAATCACCAACAACCTGGCCTGGATGAAACTTTATCAACCGGATAAAAAAAGAGTTTATCTTCCCGCCGGCAGGCGATGGATTTTCCCCAAACCCGACGGGACACAGGACTTATGGACCATCTTCGAATGGGATGCTTTTTTCAATGCGCTGGAAGCGTCTGTGGAAGATAAGGAATTGGCCCGGTTGGAAATCGAAGCCGTACTGGACGCCCAATATGATACGGGCAATATCCCCAATTGGCGTTCCGCCCATTCCGGTTCACCGGACCGGGCTCAACCGCCGGTAGGCGCCTTTGCCGTTTTAAAAACCTATTACCGGCTCAATGATATCACGATCCTTGCCAATGCCTATGACAGGCTGAAAAAGTTTCACCAATACTGGACAGCGCCGGGGATCAACGAGAATCCCAGGCGCGACGGCAACAGCGACGGCTTGTTGGAATGGGGCAGCGATTCGGATAAACTTTTCGAGGGCATGCCCGAATGGGAAAAAGGCGCGTCCGGAACGCAGCGGGCCGCCTGGGAATCGGGCGAAGACGACCTGCCCAATTACGACAATGTCCCCTTTGATGAAAAAGCAGGAACCCTTACATTGAACTGTATCGATCTTTCTTCTCTTTACGCCCTGGACGCAGAAATGATGATGCACATCGCCGGCCTGCTTGGGAAAAAAGAGGATGCGGAAACATTTAAAAAAGAGTATGAAGCTATCAAAGAGAAAATCAATCAACATTTATGGAACCGGGATTTTTATTATGATCGGTATTGGAATGGGGAGTTTTCCGCGCATAAAGCTGCTTCCAATTTTTATCCCCTTATAGCCGGTGTACCGGAAGAAGAGCGGGTGAAAAAACTTCTTGAGCACCTGTTGTCCGGGAAAGAATTCTGGGGCGATTATGTATTGCCCACGATTTCGCGGGACAACCC
>JAUPLE010000653.1 GCA_030837085.1 Acidobacteriota bacterium
GGCCTTTTACCCCGTCATCAGCGTCAATCGTTCCATAACCAACTTGTCCCAGGATAAAGCAGGTATTTACTCGTTGGTCCTTTTCATCTTCAATTACCAGTATTCTCTTATTATTCATTATGGTCACCTTTATTTCAATTAGTGCTTTTAGGTATTTTTATTGTAACCGTCGTACCGGCGTTCAATTGACTATAAATGGATATTTCTCCGCCGTGCAGGTCGGTATAGCGTTTTACGATAGATAACCCCAGCCCGGTTCCCGGTATAGCCCCAACATTGCTGCCACGGTGAAACCGTTCAAACGGCAATTTCATATAATCCTCGGGGATACCTATGCCGTTATCCGAGACTTTTATCACCACATATCCGGCGTCAAATATAAGTTGTACTCCGATATTGCTGCCTTCCGGTGAGAATTTAATGGAATTGCTCACTAAATTTTGCAGCATGATTTCCAGGATATCCTTATCCACTTTTACTTTACCGTGGTAGCCCGAGGAATCGAACTCGATGGTATTCTTGCTACCTTCACTGGATTTGATCTCCTCGATGATGTCCCGGCAAATCGTACCTAGATCGTAATCCGCCGGGTTAAATTTTTTCCCAAACATCGATAATTGATCGATCAGATGGGCCATTTTCTTAAGGTTTGAAAAAATTTTGTTAAACTGGCTTTCTATTTCTTGAACCGACAATTTGGCTGAGTACTCTTTTAAGACCTGGATAGAGGAGTCGATGTTGGCCAGGGGGGTTTTGTATTGATGATATACCGTGTTCATCAGATCATCTTTATGATTGCTAATTCCCATTTCTACTTTTAATACCTCTGTTAAACGTTTGGCCTGGTCTTCGATTTTTACTTTTTGCCTCCTTAATTTTAATGAAAACCCTAACATCGCCACCAGGGCAACCGATAAACCGATTAATCCTATTATTAAAAAATTTTTCTCTATCCTTTGTGTTTCGTCATTCTTTTTTAAATCGAATCTCAATTTCTGTTTTGACATTTCATTCTTGCGCAAGAATTCTTTCTGATCAAGGAGTATTTTGTAATAATGGGATGTCTCTTGATAATCATGGAGTGCTTCATAAGATTTGATAATTTCTTCACTAATGTCGGCAACCGTTCTGGGAATGATTGCGTCCCCGGCAAATTTTAAAGCCTTTCCCAGGTATTCAAGAGCTTTTATATGATTATCTTTTTGCAGAGCGCCCTTTCCCATTTTATTGAATAATTTTCCCAATCTTTTTTTGATTTCCGCAATCTGGAATATATTCCCGGTTTGTAAAAACAGTGCATGAGTTTTTTCATAATTTTCTAATGCCTTTTCATAATTTATCAATTCCACATACATATCCCCGAGTCCTTCATATGCGTTGGCCTCATTGTACTTTAAACCAAATTTTTTACTTCGGTTTAAGCAATAGTTAAAATACATTTTGGCATCTGCATACTTTCTCAAGCGATGGTGCATTACTCCGATCGTATAATAACCGGAAGTAATGATAATATTATCACCTATTTCCCTCCCAAGCTTAAGATGCATTTCAAAATATTTCCTGGCTTCTCGATAATCCTGGGGATCATAATAGTTGAGAGCTCCAAGACCGTAATAAGCCCCGGAAAGGATTCTTTTACTCATTTTATCCCTTTTATTTTTGCATATCTCTTCACTTTTTAAAAAATTATCTAATGCCGCATCGTATTCTCCCCTGACTTGATGATACCTCGCAATACCATTGTAGGCCATCGCTTTGCCAGTATCATAATGAATTGCCTTCGCTAATCCTAGGGCCTTTCGAGAGAAATCTTTTGTTAGATCAAAATTACCTTTTAAAAAATAGATCTGCCCAGATATACAGCATGCCTCGACGAGTCCGTTTGGGTATTTTATCTTTTTTGCTAGATATGTCGCTGAATTGACATATTCAACGGGCGTCTGGCCACCATTCCAGCACTCCCGGTAAGCCAATTCATTCAAAATATCTACTTTCAAGGGGCTGTCCGGCGTGGAGTGGAGTAATTCTTTCAGGGGGCCCTTTTCCATACCTATTATGTCTATCCCTGGTTTTGAGGAACAAGCAGAATTAAACAAGAAAAGGGTAAGTATGATAATAAGTACAATTAATCTTGCTCGGGGATATACCCACTGTCCATTTTGGGAGATATTCATTTTTGCAAATATAGAACCACTCATACCAGCTCCTTTTGAGGATTAAACATAAAGATAACATATTGATGAAAAGAAGTCAATTTTTTTTTGGACTTGATATTTTTAAAATTTTTTGATAGAATATTATCTAGCAATTTTTGCTACAAGGAAAAAATGAAAATAATGTCACAATGCTTGAGATGGAGATGAAAATGCCGGAGAAAACGGAATTAAAAAAAAAAGTATTTGAGGTTGCAAAACACCTTTACCCCTGCGATCTCCCCATTGGAGTATACCTGGTAACTCAGGACGGAGAGTTTGTAAGATGTAATCCAAGAGCACGAGAAATCCTTCAACTTCCGCAAAGCGGAGATGATATTCACGCAAATATTAACGATTTTTATTACGATCCCGGTGAAAGAAGCCGAATAATGAAAAAACTTGAAGATGCTGAAGCAAATGGGAAGTGTTTAGAAAA
>JAUPLE010000654.1 GCA_030837085.1 Acidobacteriota bacterium
TGGATTTCGGGTCGATTATTCAAAATGGGTCCAGGGGTATCGCATGGTGGTTAGGGGCAACAAAACTTCCTGGACACACTCCGCGACCCCGTCTGACTCATATAAAGATTTTCGGCAATATATGAAATTAATATTTTTATATGCGGGAACGCTTTCGTTGGCAAAGGAAATCACAGCGGTAAATTATAATGATTTGAAAATAGGCGATATTTTTATCAAGGGAGGATCGCCGGGTCATGCGATAATCGTAGTGGACCTGGCAACTAATAACAACTCTGGCGAAAAAATCTACTTGCTTGCCCAGAGTTATATGCCTGCCCAGGAAATCCAGGTCCTGAAAAATCCACGGAATCACGATTTAAGCCCCTGGTATGTATTGGATGAGAAAGACGAGATCATCGTGACGCCGGAATGGACATTTAAAAATACGGACTTAAAACGCTTTCCTGGGGAGTGAAAGAAAATAAATACAAGGAGGTAAATTATGGCATTAAAACACTGCTGGCAAAAAAAAAGACTCGAAGCAAAAGAATACGGCGATCGCTACCTGGAACAAATCAATAGCGTCAAAAAGGGAAAAAACCCGGGATTTAAAAACAATGTGAGCCGTGTCGGTATCGGGGCCAAACACCGGGTATCCGTAAGTTGGAATTGGCTTAAGGTGATCCCCTGCATCCTTTTTGAAATAATCCAGCATTTGCCGATGTGGATTATCGAGTTGTTTCGATTCTGTCCGGGCTGCGACCAAACAACTATTATTGACGAATCGTTTTTAATCGTCGGTCATCGGGGCGCCGCCGCTTACGAAGTGGAAAATACCATCCCTTCTTTCCAAAGGGCATTGGATAATTACGGGGCCAATGCCCTGGAAATAGATATTTGCCTGACGGCGGACCAACAGGTGGTGGTCTGGCACGACTGGGACCCCAATAGCACCATTGCCACTGCCCGACAATTGGGATTAGAACCCGACGTCATGTGCAAACCTTTTATCCTGGGCAGTCAAAAAAAACAGGTTCATGAATTAACATTGAAAGTCCTTCGCAAACAATATGGCTATACAAAAAAAAAGGGTAAATCGAAAAAATTGGATGCCGATATCCCGACGCTTCGAGAGGTGTTCCAATGGGCCCAGGAGCAACCAAAACTCCGCTGCCTTTTCCTGGATGTAAAAACACCCCCCCAGGTGAAAAACCTGATCCCGCCAATGATGAAGGAAATCAAACGGCTGCTGGATGAGTTCAAGCCGGCGTTTCCCGTGATCTTTTTAACGCCGGAAAACGATATCCTTGAGGCCATGCAAACGGTAGAAAGTCATTTAAACTATTCATATGACGCTGATCTTCCCCTGGTATTCGTCCTTGACCCAGAGGCTTATAGTTGCGTACAAAAGGCCATCGATTTAAAAAACACTTATGCCAGTATCGGTCGTCCCACCATATTGAATTTAGGGCCATGGACCACCTATCGGCGGGTGATCGAATATGACATCCATTTAAAAGAAAAATATAATGTGACAGCGGAAAAACGGATTAAAGGATTGATTGCCTGGACCATCAACCGCAGGAGAGAAATGAGATGCCTGATCAGGATGGGAGTAAACGGTATATTGACCGATAAACCGGATCGGTTAAGCGCCCAGGTTCAAAAAATAAAAAAAGGACCGCTTATTCAACGGCTTCTTAAAAAGAAGATTTTTTCCCTGGGACATAAAAGCCTATAACAGCATGATGGGGGCGGCGGGGCATTTAAAAATACAGGCTCAAAACGCTATCCGGGAGAGTAGAAAAGATTTATATCCTTTCAATACATTGTTTTGCCAAAACTGCCACATGCGGGGGAGCGAACATACTTAAATGATCCCCGGCTGTATCAACCACTTCTACATTTTTCCTTGACGTCCTGGCAATTGTGGCCGGATTCCACCGGGGCTCGGGCGCCGGCCCCAACGCCGACTGGTCTGTTTTAAAAACCAATAGCGGCGAATTGACGATCCGCGTGTAATGCAGCGGATTGGGAAATAAGCGATTATAATTTTTATTGATTTCAATTCGCCGGGCTTCCAGGTCCACGGGCATGGAGCCGGACTTGACAGTTGGCATTTTTTCCCTATCGGTATGCCTTTTTTCTCTAAGTTTCGTTTCAATGAATTTTACAATTCTTTCAAGGTTTTCCACTGTGTTTCGATACCTATTATACCAGCGTAACAAGATGAGACGATCCATGACATCATCAGTCATAAGCGCCGGCTCGTCCAGGAGCACAATTTTAGCAACCTCCTCTTTATGCTCTTCCAGTATCCTGGCCAACTCGTAAGAAATAATCGCCCCATAGCAATGCCCTCCCAGTATATAAGGACCTTCGGGCTGAACCAACTTAATCTCATGAAGAAGATCATCAAAGACCTCCCGCCTGGTTTGGGGTAATGGTCCCGTATCCATAAATCCTTTACCTTGAACGCCATAAACATTAAAATGCCCTTCCAATAATAAGGCCAATTCTTTAAAAATGTAAACTCTCCCATCACCGCTGATAAGGAACAAATTTTTTGAGGCTTTTTTTCGATTCAACAGCACCGCCCGCCTGGATGCGCCTGGAGGGTATCCTTTTTTCATATCAGCCACAACACCCTCTACAGTGGGGCTGGTGAATAACGTACCAATGGGAAATTCAATCCTGAACTCCTCGGAGATGCGCTGGGCAAGTTTCAATATGGAAATGGAGTTAAGCCCGATATTGAAAAAATTAGCCCGTACACTGATTTTGGCAGGGTCCATGCCCAGGATATCGGCCACGATGAAAACAATACCTTTCTCCGCTTCATCCCTGGGACCGACATATTCTCCGCCGGCATTGATTTCCGGTTCGGGCAAAGCTCGGCGGTCCAATTTTCCATTTGCGCTGAGCGGCATTTTATCCAATATCACAAAATACGGAGAGACCATGTACTCTGGCAAATGTTTCAATAAATGGATTCTTAATTCATTATCGATGGTTGACTGTGTGGGGCCAACCTGCGCTGAACCGGCAACATCCAAAACAACATAGGCGCACAGCTTTTTATCTCCATTTCTGTCCTGCCGGGGAATAACCACGGCTTCCTTTACCCAGGGGTGATCCATTAACCGTGCTTCAATCTCTCCCAACTCGATGCGGAAGCCCCGAATTTTTACCTGGTGATCGATCCTCCCTAAAAACTCGATATTTCCATCGGGCAACCATCTTGCCAGGTCACCGGTTCTGTAGAAAAGACCAGGAACCTTTTTGAAAAAAGGTTCCTGGACCTCCAAAAACTTTTGATTAGTTAACTCCGGTCGGTTTAGATACCCTCGCGCTAATCCAACCCCGGCTATAAGCAATTCGCCCGCAATACCAATAGGTTGTAATAGCGATTCTTCGGAAACAACATATAAGTCAATATTATCGATGGGCTTTCCAATGGGTATTCGTTCGAGATTCTGCCCGACAGAGGACCAACAATTAAAATAAGAAACATCCACGCAAGCTTCGGTAGGCCCATACAAATTGATCAACCTGGTATGATTGATTTTTCCAATACCGTTATTGAATTTAACTACCTGGTATACTTCCAGGGCCTCACCACTGGAAAACACTTGCCTCAAACTCGTCAGGCGATTGAATGCAGAGGTATTATCAATATAATCCAGCCAGACATTAAGCATCGACGGTACAAAATGAATGGTGGTGACCCGGTTCATTTCGCTTGCCTGCACCAACGCTTCGGGATTTTTCTCCACGCCGGGGCCCGGCAGAAAGAGCGAAGAACCGTAAAAGGACCACCAGAACAATTCCCATACGGATACATCAAAAGTAACAGGAGTTTTCTGGATTAGTACATCATTTTCATCAATGGGATAAGCCCGCTGCATCCAGTTCAGCCTGTTTACTACCGCCCGGTGCCGCATCATAACACCTTTGGGTCTGCCGGTGGAACCGGAAGTGTAGATAATATAAGCAAGTTGATTCGAATGATGATTGATGAATGATGAATGATGATATCGCGCCTGCAGAGAGCGCACGTTTTTTAGATTATAATTAACAAATAACGATTGACAATTAACAATTATTTCCTGCCTGCATTCTTCCGTTGCTAGTAAAATCCTCGCATTACTATCGCCCAGCATATAATCGATGCGTTCTTGCGGGTACGAGGGATCAATGGGCAAATAGGCGCCCCCAGCCTTCAAAATGCCATAAATTCCAATAATCATTTCAATGGAGCGTTCCATCATGATTCCCACAATATTGTCCGCCAGGACGCCTTTTTCTATTAATAAACAGGCCAATTGATTGGATTGTTCATTCAATCCATTAAAGGTCAGAGTGATAGGGCAGGTTTGAGAACCTGCCCCTACATTATTGTCCGTGTGTGCCCGGGACAGCGTTTGTCCGCGGCCAAAAACCGCGATATGATCCGGCGCCTTTTTTACCTGCTCCTCGAATAATCCATGAATGGTCATATCTCCCGGGAATTCCGCTCCTGTATTGTTAAACTCATATAATATCCGGTCCATCTCCTCCGGCGACGGCAATGTTAACTCACCAACTTTCGACTCTTTCTTCTTGATAAGGCGGTCAATGGCCAACCGGAAGCGATCGGCCACCTGTTTTACAAAATTACTGCCGATAACATTACCATTATACTGGAATGTTATATTTATGTGATCGGATGCGGATAAGATAATATTGAAATCATAATGGGTTTGATCAAAAACATCGACACTGGTTATCTTTAATGATGCCCCTATCGATTTACTGCCCTCATTTCGGTATCCTTCAATCTGTTCAGTTATGGGATAATTCTCAAATATAAAGAGGTGATCGAATAGACTCTGTTTCAATGGACCATGGGATTGAATATCAGCCAATGGGTGGTAATGATAGGGCTCGCCGGCGATCGATTCTTGCTGTATGATTTGAACCAGGCGATTAAATTCCTGCCCCCCGGTAAATTTTACTCGCATTGGGATGCTATTAATAAATAATCCCACCATGGATTCCACTCCCGGTAATTGGTAAGGACGACCCGATACCACTGCGCCGAATACAACATCTTCTTTACCGTTAAATTTCCCCAAAAGAATCCCCCAGACCACCTGGAGCATTGTATTCAACGTCACGCGATTTTCTGCTGCCAGTTTATTCAACGCCGCGGTTTTTTCTTTGCCCAACACCAAAAATACCTTCTCATTCCGATAGGCGATTGCTTCCTTTTTAATGCCCGGTTTTTTAGGAATAACCGTCGCTTCTTCATAGGACGCCATGTAGCTGCTCCAATAATGTAACGATTCTTCCTTATCCAGCTTTTCCAGCCACTGGATATAGCTCCGATACGGTTTTATTGCCGGTAACCGGTACTCCTCCTTCTCTAAATTGCCGTGATAAATATTGAGAAATTCGGCGTTCAATATTCCCAAACACCAGCCATCCATTAATATGTGGTGAAAACTCCATATAAAATCATACTCCATATGAGCCGTTCGAAATACCGATACCCTCATCAACACATCTTTACTTAAATCAAAGGAACGCTGTTTATCTTTTTCTTTAAACTCTATTATAAAAAGAGCTCTTTCCTTCTCGTTTCCTATATCGATTATATCTTCGTAATGGAAATCGATGGTCCTTTCTTTCAACACAATTTGTATGGGGGAATCGATGTTTTTACAAACAAAGGCAGTTCGTAATATGTCGTGTCGTTTAAACAGGTCGTTCAAACTTTTTTCCACCAGGGGGATATCCAATTCTCCTTCCATTCGCAGCGCTACCTGTTCGAAATAGGAATGAGACGAATGGTCCACCAATGCCTGGAACAATAGGCCCTCCTGCATCGGAGACAGGGTATAGATATCTTCGATACCTTGATATTCTTTCATTAAGCGGTCGAGGTTCTCGATGGTCAGTCCCTTAAAGGTAAAATCGCTGGGGGTATATTCTATGGTTTCTCTTGTTGTGCAATAGACGATAATATGACGAAGTCCGGCTTGAAAATTTTCCAGTAGTGCTGCCATGGTTTCCGATTTGAAATGGGTTTAATTATAGAAAACACTCACACTCAACCGGTTATCTGTAATGATCGCCGATACATCAATGTCAAATTCCCTGGGGCCAGTCAAACTCTGGGCATTGCCTACCGGTTCGTCGGCTATTTCACAGAAAGACAAGCGGTTCAATTCCTCATCAAATTGCCCCAGGTAATTAAAACTAATTTGTGGTTCTAATTTAAATTCGATCGCTTTCTTATTTTCCACTCCGCTCAAATATCTCAATATTCCATAACCGATTCCCTTATAGGGAATCTTTCTAAGGGTTTCCTTATTCTCTTTCAGTTGGCGGCCGGTATCATCCGTATATGAGAGGTCTAACACTACGGGAAATAAACCGGTAAACCAGCCCACTGTTCGGCTGATATCGATATTTTCCAGGATATCTTCCCTGCCGTGTCCTTCAAGCGCTATTAATACCCGATCCAGTGCAAAGGTTTTCCTTATCCCCATGCCCAACATTGTCAGTAAGATATCGTTGATTTCCGTCCTGAACGCATTATTTACCTTTGTTAACAGGAGGCTTGTTTCATCCTCTCCCAGGGTAAAGGATATACTGCGGGTATCTTTGACAA
>JAUPLE010000655.1 GCA_030837085.1 Acidobacteriota bacterium
CCCCGGCCATTGATAATAGGTCTGATAAAGGCCAGGAACAAAAGTCTGCCGTTTCGTTCAAGAAATTCTCGGTCCTTTTGGCTGTAGTTTTCTTTCATAAAACCCTGGAATTTAAGGAGGATTTTTTTTATATCCAGGCCGCCGGTTTCATCGAGGTATTTAGCGGTAAAATGATCCAGTATCGCCTTTCCTGATGTTTCCAGCTTCGAAGCCATGTAATTGTAAATACGTTGCTCATACAAACGGTTATGAATTTTTGCCTTGCCTTTCTCATCTTTTAAGACGCCGTAAATCTTACCGAAAAGAATGAGTGGGTTATCTGTATTAAATGAATACTCGGCCCCGTTCATGATTATATCGAAAACCGTTTCATATAGGTCCGGGTTATTTTCCAGGTTCTGAATAAGGCTTTCGTAATTGGTATTGTCCGTAGTAAGAGAAATTTGAACCGCCCTTTCCAGGTCTCCCGGTTGCCATTCATGGCTATTTTCTTTAGTAGGTAGCACTTTTTCGTGGATAATCTTACACAATTGGCTGACCAGGAAGGGGTACCCGGAGGTCAGGTAAAACAGTTGTTGGGCAAAATAGGGAATATCGAGCGTCACCTGTTCTTCTTTGGTATAGTCTTCAAGCATGGTCCTGATTTCATTGGCGGAAAAGGAAAGGTTCACTTCAAAATCCACGGCAATATTCCAGGGGCTGTTGAATTTGGCTTCGGAATCCTTCCTGTATTTGATTTTTAAACTTTTGACATCATGGACACCTGCTAATATCACGCTGTGGAAAGTCGGTTGCCCGGGTTCGTCGCGTTTCAAGTATTTATTTCTCAGCATGCCCAGGAAATCGAGGAATAATTGGTTATTGCTGCTTTTATCGACTTCGTCGATCATGAGTACGATTTTTTTCCCGGTTTTTTCTACCAGTTCGCTGATCCATGAATCCAGGTCTTCCAGGTGAGAAGGTGGGACAATGGAATTCATATAGGCCACAAGATCATGATCGCTTGACGCAATAAACGACTTTTTCATGCGCGAAAAGAATCGATTTATAAACAGGAATTCGCTTTTAAATGCTTCCTCGCCGATGCCTTCAAAGCTTGTGTTGATGGGGAAATAGTCGCCGGTAGTTTTAAGTAACCGGTTTAACAAGTAGATGGTGGTGGTTTTCCCATATTGGCGAGGGCGGTTAATGATGAAATAATCGCCCTGTTCAACCATTTTACATACTTCGTTTATTTTGCCGGATATGTCCACCATATAATGTCTTTCCGGTATGCATGCACCTGTTATATTGAATCTTTTTTTCATTGCGTCACCTGTTTCTTTCCTATTATAACAAAAGAGAGGGCAATATACAATACGGGGCATCTGTCCGGGAGAGTGAGCGCTTTATCCCATCCTTTATTGCCGATGATTTTTCAATGTGCTATAATATTACAGGTGAAACAAAATGAAAATGAAAAAGCTCCCCATCGGGATATCGGATTTTAGAGATATAGTGACAGGCAATTACTACTATGTGGATAAGACCCTGTTTATCAAAGAAGTCATCGACAGCGGAGACAAAATCCTTCTCCTTCCCCGTCCCCGGCGATTTGGAAAAACACTCAACATCTCCATGCTTCGATATTATTTTGACTGCTGCCCGGGAATATGGTCACCGGGAACGCAATCTCTTGAAAAATCCTATAAGAAACTATTCGATTCCCTGGCCATATGCGGGGCAGGCCAGGAGTACCTGGATAAAATGGGAAAATACCCGGTTATTTTTTTAACCTTCAGGAGCGTCAAGGAACCGGATTGGGAATCCTGTTTAAGTAAGATAAAAAAGCTTATCCAGGATGAGTATGTAAGACATGATTACCTCCTTGATAGTCCCGGGATGAAACCCACGGAAAGAAAATATTTTCAAAAGATTATCGATCTAAAAGGAGATAGAAGCGACTATGAAAACAGCCTGGAGAA
Source organism: Acidobacteriota bacterium (assembly GCA_030837085.1). Classification (GTDB taxonomy): domain Bacteria; phylum Acidobacteriota; class Aminicenantia; order UBA2199; family UBA2199; genus JAKAGC01. The sequence goes on from JAUPLE010000655.1 coordinate 1,965, forward strand.
ACTGCTTATTTTTTTAAGCCGGTTTTACAAGGAACGGGCGGTTATTTTGATCGATGAGTACGACGCCCCGGTTCATGCCGGTTTTACTTACGGCTATTATGATGAGATTATTAATTTTATGCGCAATTTCTTGAGCGGGGGACTGAAAGACACCGACCAATACCTGGAAAAAAGTATCGTGACCGGAATTATGCGCATAGCCAAAGAATCGATTTTTTCCGGTTTTAACAACCCCGGCGTGTATACGCTGCTGTCGTCGAAATTTAGCGACGATTTCGGGTTCACTGAGCAGGAAGTGGAAACCATGCTCAGGGATTTCCATCTTCTCGAAATGGTTGACCGGGTGCAATTGTGGTATAACGGCTACCGGTTCGGCGGCAGAGTTATTTATAATCCCTGGTCGATAATCAATTTCCTGAACAGCGGGGATAAGGAATTTATACCTTATTGGGTCAATACCTCCGACAACAAGATCGTCGATACGCTGCTGTCCCGGGGGGGCCTGGAACTGCGGAAAGAATTGGAACAACTCATCCGCGGCGAGTCCATCGAAAAATCCATCGATGAAAACATTATTTTGAAAGAAGTCGATAAACGAGATGATGTATTGTGGAGTTTCCTGTTAATGGGGGGATACCTGAAACAGACAGCCAAACGATGGGACCCCGCCTCCGGGAAATTTTATTATACCCTTTCCATTCCCAATGAAGAAGTAAAAACCACCTATACTGCGATAATCGACCGTTATTTTACCACCAAGGTTGAAAACGAGAAACTGGAGATCATGCTCAAAGCACTGATAGAAGGCGATGTGGGGCTTTTTGAAGAAATGCTGCAAAAGGTGGTTACGGCGGTTTACAGTTATCATGATTTCGGGGATGAACCGGAAAAGGTATATCATGCACTGGTGGCCGGGATGCTGACCTGGATTACCAATACCCATGATATAAAATCCAACAGGGAATCGGGTTACGGGAGATATGACATCATGGTTATCCCGCATGATCCCGGCAGGATCGGTTATATCATCGAATTCAAAAAAACCAGGAAAAACGAAACCGTTGAATCGGCTGTTCAATCGGCATTACAGCAGATCGAAGCGAAAAAATACGAAACCGAATTGAAGGAAAGAGGCATAGAACACATCAAAAAACTGGCCATTGTCTTTTCCGGGAAAGACGTTTTTGTAAAGGAACAGAGAGCATAGGAGCTTTCAATGGGGGGCGCCTGCGTGCTCGCCCAGGTTTTGTGGGTAAATTCCAAACTTTTGCAGGTTTCGTGGAAATTCGTGTAATTCGTCTAATTCGTGGGCTAATTTTTTAGAATATATTGGTCCTGATTAAAAAATAATCTAAAATTACCTTTGCCATGAAAGCGAACAAAAAAAACAAGCGAATGAAAAGAATCATCGTAAGCTTTACCCTATGTGTGTTCCCTATTATTTTATCCACATTATTATCGGCCCAGCAGCCGGTTAACGTCAAAATTTGCCTGTCCCCTATTCCTCCACCACGTATTGTTCATAATAGGCCCGATCATTGATTTGCTTGAGGGCTTTCCGGCTGCGTCGTTATTTTCCAGGGCCTCTTTTATCTCCTCCGTGGTATAGCCGAGCAATTGCACGTAATTTTTATGAAATCCCTTAAGAGTGCAGTTTGAAAAAATTTTCTTAAATCCTTGACTTTTTTTTAAAATGGTATAAAATGATATCCATGAAAAGTAAACAGATATGGTTATTCTATTTTTGGCAATCAAAATAAAGTCGATAAAAAAAAAGGAGAATTGTATCTATGAGTTCAAAAAAACTAACCAAAAAATTGGTTCTTAACAAAACCACTGTGTCCAACCTGGAGGCTCATGAAGAGAGCGCCATCAGGGGCGGATACCTCAACACCAATCTCGACGCCACCTGCTACACATGGTGTGGCGCGTGTCTTACCAGGGCATCATGCGTCGCTACCTGTGATTATTCCTGTTATTGCAACACCATCAATCATTATACCTGCGTCACCTGCCCCTAAAACCGTTTTTACCATTTAAATCGTCAATTAGGAAACAAAAAACCAATCCACCGCTTTTTACCTAAAAAGCGGTGGATTTCTTTTGTCTGAAAACCGATAGGCGACTGAACCGGAAAACCTCGGTCATAAAAAGGAAACTGATATTTTCTTGCCGGCTTTTGAGGACCAAGGAAAATTTCTTTCAGGATGGGAATCAATAATGATTTTCCGAACCGCCGCGGGCGGGATAAAAAAACGCCCCGCCTTACGCCCGCAGGTTATAGATATACCTGGTTTTATCCACATACATATGATTATGGGGGGTCAAAATTTGCCTGTCCCCTATTCCTTAAATGAATTGGGCTGTGCCGCGAAATAAGGTAACAAAACAACTCCCCAATAACCGTGATGGAATAGGAGAGTTGCTTTGTTTTTTCATTATCAGGGCTTAACCCCTTCTATTGTATATTCACAGTGTAGTCTTCGACTTCGCCATAGGTAAATGAGCCGCAGTTGGACGGGTTGCTTCCGCTCCTCATGGAAACCCTCATGCGCGCCGTTCCTTTTAAAGTTGCTGACGGTACTGTAAAACTCCCGGTTTTGGTTGTTTTACCCGAACCGCTATAAACGTTTTCACCGCTGTCCGCGAAATCGCCATCCCGGTTGTAATCGATCCATATTTTCCAGTATTCGGTGTACGTCGTACCGGAAGGTGTTAAGGATACGCTAGCGCTGGAACCCGCGGTTAAATTAGCGTTTAATGCTGTGAAATTGGAGTAGGTGGAACTGCCGGAGGAATTGTCCAACGATCCGACCTGGACACGGGAGATATATCCGCGGGTTTGGCTAGTACCGGAGGAAGTGCAGTAAGTGACGTTTGAAATGGTAAACACGGCGTTGCTTTGATCGACGGCAGGTCCGGCAGTGTCGCTGACTCTTACCAGGCAGGAAGTGGAGGCGGAGGCGGGGATGGTCCAATTATAGGAGCCGCTGTTGGCGGTAGAAGCGGTAATGGTATTCCAGGAGCTTCCACTGTTGGTGGAGTATTCGATCATGACATTGGGGATATTACCGGTATTGGTCCAGGTAATGGGGTAAATGGTACTTGCCAGTAGTTTTTCCGCGCCGTTGGGTAATATGACGGTAATGGTTCGATATGCCACAATAGCAAACAGGGCATTGCTTTGATCGGAAGCGGGACCGGTAACGTCGCTGATTTTTACCAGGCAAGTGTTGAACGGTGTATTGGGTACTGTCCAATTATAGGAACCGCTGTTGGCGGTAGAAGCGGTAATGGTATTCCAGGAGCTTCCACTGGTGGTGGAATATTCGATCATGACGTTGCTTATTGCGCCGGTGGAATTCCAGGTAATGGAGTAAACGGTATTACCTTCCCAGGACTCGCCGCCATTGGGAGAAGTTACCGTAATGGAACGATACGCCCCAATGGTGAAAGCGGCATTGCTTTGATCCGAAGCAGGACCGGCGGCGTCGCTAATTTTTACCAGGCAATTGGTGGAAGGTGAATTGGGGACAGTCCAATTATAGGAACCGCTGTTGGCAATGGAATCGATAATGGTATTCCAGGAACTGCCGTTGTTGATGGAATATTCAAGTTTGACATTATCGATGGCCCCGGTAGAAGTCCAGGTGATATTATTACTTGTGCCGCCTTCCCAGGATTCGCCGCCATTGGGAGAGGCGACGGTAACGGTTCGCTCTGTAACAATAGTATAAACTGCATTGCTTTGATCCGAAGCAGGACCGGCGGCGTCGCTAATTTTTACCAGGCAATTGGTGGAAGGTGAATTGGAGACAGTCCAATTATAGGAACCGCTGTTGGCAATGGAATCGATAATGGTATTCCAGGAACTGCCGTTGTTGATGGAATATTCAAGTTTAACATTATCGATGGCCCCGGTAGAAGTCCAGGTGATATTATTACTTGTGCCGCCTTCCCAATTTTCGCCGCCGTTGGGAGAGG
>JAUPLE010000656.1 GCA_030837085.1 Acidobacteriota bacterium
TTCAGGAAACTCAAAGAAAACGGCTATATCCTGGCCCTGGACGATTTCCAGTACGTACCCGACTACCAACCCCTCATCGACCTGGCAGATATTATCAAAGTGGATTTCCTGCTGACCAAAGGCCATGAACGAAAAGAAGTCATCCGCCGCAGCGGCGAAAAAAGAATCAAATATTTGGCCGAAAAAATAGAATCCTACGATGAATATAAAGAAGCCGTGGCTATCGGTTACACCTATTTCCAGGGTTTCTTCTTCTGTAGGCCCCTCATTGTCTCCGGGAAAGACGTGCCCAGCTATAAACTGAACCTCTTCCAGGCCCTCCAGGAGTTAAACCAATCTTATATGGATGTACAAAAAATCGAAAGTATCATCATGCGGGACGTCTCTCTTACTTATAAGCTATTGCGGTTCATCAACTCCGCGGCTTTTGGGATTCCCGGGGAGATACGGTCCATCCGGCAGGCCTTGCTTCTCCTGGGCGTGGTGGAAGTTAAAAAATGGATGTCCTTGATCGTCCTTTCCCAGATCGGCAGCGATTCACCCGAAGAACTGCTGACCAATTCCATTATCAGGGCAAAGTTTTGCGAAACCATCGCCGATCAAACCAGGCTGAGATTCCGGAAATACGACTTTTTCCTCATGGGACTCTTCTCCTTCATCGATCTCTTTTTAAATCGGCCCATGGCGGAAATACTGGCGGAACTTCCCATTGCCGCCGATATCAAAGATGCACTCCTGGGCGTCCCCAATGAACTGAGGCTGGTACTGGATTTGATCATTATGTATGAACATGGAAACTGGGAGTCGGTGGTTGAGATTTCCGATAAACTGGAAATAGGCCCTGGAAAAATCATGCCCGATTACCTCAATGCCATAAAATGGGTTAACGATTGCAGCCGGGTAAAAACATAGGATTTCGGGCGTTTCCTTGACTTTACATCCAAAATATGTTAAAAAGCAATCTGTTTTGTTAAAAAAAAGAAATTGAAAAGGACTTGGTAATAGAAAGCAATGCAAATCGAGATAGACAGAATCGATTCGAAAGGCCTTGTGTTGGACGACAAGGTTGCACTGGATGAGAACCTGCTCATCGAAGAGGAGGGGTCTTTCCTGGAAGACATCGATTACAGCATGTATCTTAGCCGTGAGAACGAAAAAATCAGGGTGAAAGGAAATATTCATACTGTTGTCTCTATTCCCTGTGTTCGCTGCCTCGAACCCTTTGATTTTAAAATCGATTCACCCTTCTCTATCACTCTGTTACCGGGCCAGGCAATCGAGCTCACCAGCGAATCGCTGGGACAGGACGACATGGATTACAGTTTTTACGAAGGAAACAGCATCGACGTGGCAAAAATTCTAATGGAACAGGTTAACCTGTTTATTCCCATTAAACCCGTCTGTACACCTTCCTGTCGAGGATTATGTCCCCATTGCGGGGTTAATTTTAACCGTGAACATTGTCAATGTGAAAGTTCGCATAATGAAATAAGTTATCTATTCGAGAATATAAAGAGGTGAAATATGGCACAGCCAAAGCGTAGACATTCCCATCGGAGAACAGCGATAAGAAGATCGCACCATGGATTAAAAGTAGAAGGATTATCCGCATGCCCAAACTGTAAGGAACCAAAACTCCCTCACCGGGCGTGCAAGAACTGCGGATATTATGACGGACGCCAGGTCATAAAGAGCAGCGAGGAAATTTAGTTGATTTGCAGATGAGAGTCGCAATCGATGCAATGGGTGGTGACGCGGCGCCGAAGGTCGTGATAGACGGCGTCGTCGATTATCTAAAAGATTATAAAGATGACGATACCCACCTGGTATTGGTGGGCAAAGAAAGAGAAATTCATAAAATTATAAAAAAGAACCATATCGATTTTCCCGACAATATCGAGATCATCAACGCCCGCGAAGCCATCCTGATGCGTGAGCATTTTTTCTCCTACTGGAAAAGAAGAGAGAAAACATCGATTCAAAAAGCCATTGATTTGGTAAAGCAAAATAAAGCCCAGGCCATGGTATCCGCCGGCAACACCGGTGCGGTGATGGCCATTGCTAAAAATGTCCTGGGTACAATGAAAGCCATTGAACGACCGGCATTGGCCATTATGGTCCCCACCCTAAAAGGCAGTTCCCTGATGGTGGATGTGGGGGCCAATGTAGATTCCAAACCCAGGAACCTTGTCCAGTTTGCCCTAATGGGTAAGGTTTACCTGGAAAGCGTCATGGGCATCAAAAATCCCAGGATCGCCTTGATGAATATCGGCGAAGAAGAAAGCAAAGGAAACGAACTAATCAAAACAACCCATAATCTCTTAAAATCCATGGACATCAATTTCATCGGCAATGTCGAGGGCAGGGACGTCTATGTCGGAGAAGCCGATTTGATCGTTACCGACGGTTTTACCGGTAATGTCACGCTAAAAGTCACCGAAGGTGTCGTAGATGTCATGCTGTCAATGCTCAAAAGAGAAATCACCGGGAATTTACTTTCCAAGGTCGGGTTTTTCCTTTTAAAAAGTTCCCTGCGGCGGATCCGGAAAAAAATGGATTATTCCGAATATGGGGGTGCATTACTCCTGGGCGTAAACGGCATCATTATCATTGGCCACGGCGGCTCCAATCGCAAGGCCATCAAAAATGCCATCCACCTCAGTAAGAAATTTATCGTGGAAAATGTCCTGGATAAAATTTCCAGGGAAATCGAAAAGATGCAAGGAACCTTTAAGGAGTTAAGATATGTATGAAGAATACAAAAATGCCATCGTAACCGGGGCTGCCAGGGGGATCGGTAAATCCATCGCCCAAAAACTGGCCAAAAACGGCCTTAATGTCGTGGTTTCCGATGTGCTGTTGGATGAAGCCGTCAGCGTGGCTGAAGGACTGGCAAAGAACTTCGGCGTCAAATCCTTTGCCGTAAAAACCGATGTGTCTAACGCCGAAGATGTGGCAAACCTTATCAAGACTACCGTAATCCAATGGGGTTCCGTGGATTTTTTGATCAACAATGCCGGGGTGACCCGAGACAACCTGACCGTTCGAATGTCCGAACAGGAATGGGATATGGTTCTCGATATCAACCTTAAAGGCACTTTCCTGTGCTCCCAGGCCGCGGCCAAAGAGATGATGAAAAAGCGCTTCGGTCGGATCGTCAATATCGCTTCCGTCAGTGGGATACTGGGAACATCCGGCCAGGCCAATTATGCCTCTTCCAAAGCCGGTGTGATTGCGTTAACCAAAACATTTGCCAGGGAACTGGGCAAACGCAACATTTGTGTGAATGCCGTAGCCCCTGGGTTTATTTTGACCGAGATGACAGAGAAACTATCAGATAAAGTAAAAGAGGAATATATCGCCAATATTCCTTTGAATCGTGCGGGAACCCCCGAAGACATTGCCGAAGTGGTAAGTTTTTTAATATCACCGGCAGCTTCGTATATAACCGGGACTGTTATCAACGTTTCCGGTGGGCTTTTAATCTAAAAAATTAAAATTAGGAGATAATGATGACAAAAGAAGAAATTTTGGCAAAAGTAAAAAGCGTTGTGGCAGAGAAATTAAATGTTGGAGAAGACCAGGTAACGGCAGATGCAAAATTTGTTGAAGACCTCGGTGCTGACTCGTTGGATCAAGTGGAATTAATCATGGCATTGGAAGACGAATTCGAGATGAAAATCCCCGAAGAAGAAGCAGAGCAACTGGTAACCGTTGGCGCAGCAGTCAATTACATCGTGTCTAAACAATAATAAACGATGAATTTTGTAAGAAATAGTATACCCCTGAGAAGAGTCGTCGTTACCGGTATAGGTATCATTTCATCAGTGGGAAAAACAGCGCCCGAAAGTTGGGAAAACATCAAGGCGGGCAAGAGCGGGATCGGCAAGATAACACGGTTCGATACCACTCAATACCCTGTTTTCATTGCCGGTGAGGTTAAGAATTATGACCCTTTAAATTACTTCGATAGGAAAGAGGCCAGGAAATTCGATCCGTATATTCAATTTGCCCTGATTGCGGCAGATGAGGCCATAAAAGATTCCGGTTTGGACCTGGAAAAAGTCGATAGGGATAGGGTTGGTACTTACATCGGTTCGGGTATTGGTGGAATTCATACCATTGAGGCCAATCATGTGATCGTATTGGAGCGGGGGCCCGACAGGGTATCCCCCTTCTTTTTGACGGCGGCATTGGCCAACCTGGCCACCGGCCAGGTGTCGATTAACTATGGATTAAAAGGTCCCAATTTTGCCTGTGTTACCGCCTGTGCGGCCAGCACCCATTCCGTTGGCGATTCGTTTAAAATCCTCCAACGGGGCGATGCCAACGTGATGGTGTGCGGCGGCGCCGAATACCCCATTACACCGCTGGGTATGTCCGGTTTTTCCGTGATGAAAGCATTGTCCACAAGGAATGATGAACCCCAACGCGCCAGTCGTCCCTTTGATAAAGACCGGGATGGTTTTGTGGCAGCGGAAGGCAGCGGCGTTTTGGTCCTGGAAGACCTTGAACATGCCGTAAAAAGGGGCGCCAGGATTTATGCGGAAGTAGTAGGCTACGGTTATACAAGCGACGCCTATCACATTACCGCCCCGGACCCTGAAGGCGGTGGAGCCGCCAGGACCATGGCTATGGCTATCAAGGATGCCGGCATCGATCCCACGGAAATTGATTATATCAATGCCCACGGCACCTCAACTCCCCTCAACGATAAGTTTGAAACAATGGCCATTAAGAAAGTGTTCGGTCAACATGCTTACAAAATCAACATCAGTTCCACCAAATCCATGACCGGCCATATGTTGGGGGCCACAGGCGCTGTTGAAGCTATCTTCTCGATTCTTGCGATCAATAACTCCTTTATCCCCCCCACCATTAATTATGAGACCAGGGATGAAGAATGTGATCTGAACTATACCCCCAATAAGGGTACGATCAGGGAACTCAGGTACGTCCTCTCCAATTCCTTCGGTTTCGGTGGCACCAACGGGTCGCTGATATTTAAAAAATTTGAAGAGAAATAGCTTGAAAGTTAAGCATTGAGCGTTAGAGCGTTAAATAGGGGGAACAGGAGTACCTGTTCCCTGTTTTTTTCAATTTCCGGGTTTGAGGAGTAAAAAGTTGTAAATCCGGCCGCAGTTTTCACCGGTGGCGCCGCTTCTCTTGTCTTGCCTATATGAAGGGAATCTTCCCGCCTCACAAAACGTACAAATCCCAACATCCATAATCCTCTCCACTGGGACCCCCAATTCCTGGAGGGATAATGAGATTCCTTTTTTAATATCCAATAAATATTTCCCCGATTTTTCTTCATGATGGGAGAATACCTTTTCCCTGTACCACCTGGAGGCGAATTTTTCGTACAGGTCCTGTCCCACCTCGTAGCATCGACTCTCTATTGCCGGTCCGAGGTAGAAATGCAGCCTGTCCGGGGAAATGTATCTTTTTTCCAGTAATGACAGTAGTTTCGTTTCGATTCCTTTTGCAAGCCCTTGCCAGCCGATATGAATAACGCCGCCAATGGAATAATCATCGTCCCAAAAAAACATCGGCGTGCAGTCGGCGGTTTTGATGATTGCCATGGTATTCAATTCATCCAGGATGATGCCGTCCCCTTTCATGATTGGTTCTTTTTGATCCATTTGATCCAGCGGCGCCGATTCAATTTGACTGGAAAAACAGATAATATCCGAATGAATTTGTTTCAATTCCACCAACCGATTGGCGTGAACCTGGAAAAAGATAGCAAGGTCCTTTAATTCAAAGTCTTTCTCTGTAAAACCGAAAATGATCCTTTGGTCCTGGTAATAATTTAAAAAATGGTTGTTAACGGGTTTGCGTATAAATTTGATCTTCATCTTCTATATTTACGTCAAAACGAAATGGATGTCAAGATTTTTTTTTGTTGACAAAATAGAAAAAATAGCACATACTGTGTATATGAAATATAAACAGTATATACAAAATGAACAATTTTCGTTTCGCCAACAGTCGGAAGAGGAGCAATAAAATGAAAATCATCATTGCCAATTCATCCCCTGATCCCATTTATGAGCAGATCATCAAGCAAATAAAGACCCAGATCATCAACGGCGACCTGGAAGAGGGCATGGGGCTTCCTTCGATACGGAAACTGGCCCAGGAATTAAACATCAGTGTTATCACCACCAAGCGCGCCTATGAAGACCTGGAACGGGAAGGATATATCGATACGGTAATAGGCAAAGGCAGCTTTGTGGCTTTCCAGAACAAGGAATTTTTAAGAGAAAAACGTATGAAAATCGTCGAAGAGAAACTGGTTGAAGCCATCTCCGAAGCTAAATTAGTGGGACTTGGCGCCGATGAGTTAAAAAAGATGCTGACTATCTTGTACGACGAAGAGGATAAATAAAGGAGGAACAATGGAAAATATACTGGAAATCAAATCGCTGAGGAAAGAGTATAAGGGATTTACCTTAAATGATATTTCTTTCGCATTACCTTACGGGTATATCATGGGTTTAATCGGTCCTAACGGCGCGGGTAAGACCACTACCATCAAATTGATCATGAACTTACTCAGAAGGAACAACGGGGAAATTAAGATCTTTGGAAAAGATAACCGGGAGCACGAAATGGAGATAAAATCCCGCATCGGGTTTGTCTATGACACCCCGACTTTTTACGAGCATTTAACCCTAAAGCAAATGAAAACCATTATCGCGCCCTTTTACAAAAGTTGGGATGAAGCAATGTTCCAACGGTATATGAAGGAGTTTGAATTATCGTTGAAGGCAAAAGTCAGAACATTGTCACGTGGGATGCATATGAAATTTGCATTAGCCCTGGCGCTGTCGCATCATGCGGAGCTTATTATTATGGATGAGCCGACCTCGGGCCTGGATCCCGTATTCCGTAGGGAACTGCTGGACATACTTTCTGCATTGATC
>JAUPLE010000657.1 GCA_030837085.1 Acidobacteriota bacterium
CCTCGTTATAATCTCTTTCGGAGGAATAGGATTTTATCTCGATACCGTAATGCCGGCCGGCGTAGGTAATCAAAAGGTCTATCTTGCCGTTGCCGGTGGGGAATTCGGGGACAACACGCCCGCCTCGCGGTTTTAAAAATTGGTTCACATAGGAGTAAAAATTGAAATGATACACCGCTTCATAGACCCGCAGGTCTTTTCGTTTCGGTACATCTTCAAGCAGCCAGTCCCGGTTTTCGGCAAGGTACGTTTCATACCGCTTCCCCAGGTTGCGGATATTGATGTCCGTATCCGTAATGGTATCGTCAAGATTGGTGAAGGGATCGAATAACCGGCCCATCTGTTGGAAAATAGTGATAGAAAAGTAGTCGAACAAGCATCGCTGCACAAAGGGAGAGGAAAATTTTACGTAATATTCCGATTCGTTTACCTCTTCCTTATCGATCACGCCATTCATGTAAAGATAATTTAACCGGGGGTTTCTATAAGTGAAGGGAATTTTCTGGTCTGTTTTGAACAGTTCCAGTACGGTTTCGATATAGGGTTCTTTTTTGGCTTTGCTTATAATGTTTAAAACGTTGTTATTGGGTAAGACGTTGAGTGCGGCGGAATAGGCGATCTCGAAATTTCGTGTGCTAATTGGTTTGGTTTTATCTTTGTTATAGGTTTCGGTGAGTAGTTCCCCGAACCAACCGATGAGTCCGGGTTGCCCGTTGGTTTCAAAAAACAATTGCCGGATGACGTCTTCTTCCACTGCCTGTCCGCTGTCTTTTTCGTACCATTTGAACATTTCCTCTACTTCTTCATAAGTAAGGTTGGGGATTTTTAAGCTGCGTTGTACGTTAAAGGGGGATCCGGTTTCATTTTCGATGCCCAGTACGCTGCGAACCCCAATCAAGGAGACGCCGTGCAGAAGGTAGCTTTTTTGTTCCGTAGGTAAATCCACTTCATCGATCCGTTGGATGTAAATATTCCTGAAAGCGCTCACCACGGCGGTAATACCTTCTTCGATCATGGCATCGAATTCATCCAGGATTAAAATGAGGGGTTTTTGTAAAACATCTTTTTTGAATATGTCCTGGAATTTATCCTGGTTATCGATTCCGGTAAAGGTTTTGCCCAATCCGTCTCCGATATCTGCCGCGATTATTTCGAAGATATCCGCGGGATTTTTTCTATCTTTCAGGATTTCGAGGTTTATTTTAAGTACATCGAAGCGGGGGTCTTTTCGCAATTTGTGCAGGATTTGCTGCATGACCCAGGTTTTTCCCGTTTGCCTGGGCACCCAGACTGTAAAGTAGTGGTCGCCTTTTCCAGGATTATCGCCTAGCAGTTGGTGATATGCTTTTTCAATGATTGCTTCCCTGGGGACATAATAGTACTGCTCATTATCTATCGGACCGTACGATGAAAACCGTCTCAATGCAGTCTCCGTTTGAGTTTCTTTATATTTTTCATTGCGCTTGTATTTTATCATAAAAAGCACAGTGAAAGCAACTGTCCCGGGACGCAGCTTCCATTTTCGGTCTTACGAGTACCACGTTCGGTTCAGGTGAAATAAAAATGATTAATTTTTGGCTTACCTGTTTCCCTCTCAACCCTTCAGGGTATTAAGATGAAATTATAATGATCTAATATCTTTGCCAGCAATTCGATATTATCATAATCCAATAAAGCCCCCCTATTTTTAAAAGAAAGGGCTGCCTCTACTTCCGCTCGATCAAAAAGGGCAACGGCCTTTTTGTCAGGGTCATGACGGGAACGGTAAAGAATACCATCCGGCTTTTGCGGGTGTTTCCATAATGCCAACGACCAATTTTGAGATGTCTTATAATCATCTCCGATGCATAACCGGCCATCTGCGCCGATCCGGGCTAACCCCTTTCCTGATAAATCCACCAGGTTCATGGGGCGATTCGCTGAAACCAGGGCAAGTCGCCTTTTTGTAAGTTGTTCCCTGGTGATGTACCTTTCCCCGGTTAACCAACCGTAGGTTTCAATAAATGCGCTGGTTTCATCTTCGCCAAGATAAAGGACTCCAAACTCACCGTTAGGTGCATTGAACCGAAAAACGCTGTTTTTATTGAAAAAGAGCGCTTTTTTATGCGTCCAGTAAAATCGCATCCATGGGCCGCGCATTTTTTTAATGGGAAGAATCCGGTCATTAAGGTCAACCGGGGGCAACGGGTGGTTTTTTAACATCCTGTTGTTATAAGGCGCCCTGCTCGACCGCTGCTTGCGCTGCCTTGAAAACGTTATCCAAATCCCCCTCGCGCAGTGTTTCAAGGGGACTCCGGTTTTTTAGACTGTGGTTTGTATTCAGCATGAAAATCATTTTCATCCAGGGATCATAGTCCTTCAATATATTCATTACCGTCTCAAAACCCGGCAGTACTCCCTCATCGGAAAATTGCCAGACAGGGTAAAAATAACCTCGCCTACCGAGCGATACAGCCAGGAGATTCCCTTGTTTGCGTCTTTTATCGATTGCTTGTCGGCTGATTCCTAGAAGTTCAGCCGCCTGGCCGGAGGTAATAACACCACCTTCTTTTTTTAAAAGTGCGCTTTTTAGAA
>JAUPLE010000658.1 GCA_030837085.1 Acidobacteriota bacterium
GCAATAAAAAGGTAATCAGATCCAGTAAACCGGACGCCATTGATAAGCACCCATACCAGACAACCCATCGTCACCGAAATGAAATATAAAACCAGCAGCAGGAAGCGTGATGCGGTATTATAAGGGCGGAAGGGGACAGGCAGAAAAATTATCATCGGGCAGCTCCCCGTGGCGGGATTCTTGGCTGTCCCCTCCTCTTTTTTAGTGCTGGACATAAATCGCCTTGCATCGCTCAAAACGAGTAGATTTATTTTTTCCTTGACAGAACAAAAAAATACTGTATAATCTATTTTTATAGATAGGAGGTGTATTGTGTTTAATAAACTCACAAAATTTAACATTTTGGAAGAAGAAAAAGAAAGCGAAGAAAAAATGGAAAATGTAAAAGGCGGTTTTATTATTGGCCCGTTGCCATATCCGACTCCCATTGATGGTTGTGTTTGGGCCTGTTTACCGCAATGCTACGGTGACCCAATAGAGGGCGCGGGCGAGTTAAGCCTTACATGGCAGTTGGTTTATTAAATTAATTTTTTGGGTCTATAGTAAGAGCATCATAGATGGATATGATCGCCGTAAATGAAGCATACTCATATTCACAATTGCACAATATAATTTTAAATAATGAGTTAAAGTCCCTCTTATCAAAATATGCCGGGCAAAGAATTGTAAAGTCTATTGAACCTATTTTTAATGAAGGCATCATTCAAAGGAATATAAAGCACCTCGAACAGATTACTTTTTCTGTAACCTATAATTGTAATCTTCAGTGTAAATATTGCGTCTATAATGGGACATACCTCTATGAGAGGAAGAAATCTAACCTGGACATGAAACTTGAAATCGCCCAAAAAGGGCTGAATTACATTTATCAATTGCTAAAAGATAGACTAGAAAGAAAGTTAACTATCTCCTTTTATGGAGGTGAAGCAACTCTCAATTTCAGGGTTGTTCAAAAAATCGTCGAATCTGCGCGTCAATTATTCAATGGATGGGAACTGAGTTTCTCCGTTACGACCAATGGAACCTGTTTAAATAAAAAAATGATCGATTTTTTTGTTAAAAATGATTTCACTATTTTGTTCAGTTTAGATGGCCCACTGAATTCCCATGATGCTAAACGGCAATATCCGGACGGTAAAGGAAGTTTTAGCGATACCTGGAGAAATATAATTAAATTGCGGAATACGAATGAAAAATATTTCCTTAAAAGAGTATTCTTTTCAATTATTCATTCCTTTGATCTATCGCTATTTGATGTATTTCAATTTTTTACCGAAAACCAAATAATTAACCAAAACAGCACAAGGTTCGGATTGGTAAACCCTTACAAAACCTGCTATTACCAGCATATTGCAAAACATGTCGACCACGAAAAAGACTTAAACGCCATTCAACAATTAATAAAAGAGAAACTTAAAAAAGAGGGTAAGCTGGAGTATTCTATTGAAAGAAACTTGGCGGATCTGAATATTGTTCAACTGGATAATAAGTCATTTTCCACAATGGCTGGAAGCTGCGATTTCTCCAGGAAATTATTGCTTGATCCCGAAGGCAAGTTTCATATCTGC
Source organism: Acidobacteriota bacterium (assembly GCA_030837085.1). Classification (GTDB taxonomy): domain Bacteria; phylum Acidobacteriota; class Aminicenantia; order UBA2199; family UBA2199; genus JAKAGC01. Next base: position 1,569 of record JAUPLE010000658.1, read on the forward strand.
GAAAAGATGAATGATAAATTCCCGGTGGGGGACGTATGGACTGGGTTAAATTTTAAAAGGATGCAAGAAATTTCCGATCAATTCACAGCCATTATTAAGAATAACTGTATCGATTGTCAATGGAAATGTTTGTGCGCCCCCTGCTATATACATTTTGCAAATAATGGTACATTCTGTTTTGATAAATCTTTCTGCGAAGTTCAACAAAAAATAATCCCCAAAAAGCTCAAACACTTTGTAGAGCAAAATTCAATTAAAGCAGAGAAAACCAGTGATAACAAAACAAAAAAATTCCACCAATTTATAATCCTGGAGCGGGGGCCGGTAAATACTGCGATTCTCGATTTCCTAAAAGGAAATGTTTTCCAGGTGGACAATCAAACAATTGCAGATTTCCAAAACGGATACTTTGAGAAAATTCCCGGGTTTATAGAAAATGCGGAAAAAGAAGAGCTAATCATTTCCACCTCACCTAGTAAATGGATACCACCCCTGGATCAAGGCAACGATCCACTGGTAAAATTTCAATTGAAAACGACGCGCATACCGTTGACACTTGAGATTGAAGAAAACACTGATTTAAAAAGATTGACAGTATATTTAGAAGACTGTAACGTCGGATTAATCAAATATTTTGGAAATGATAAAATAGAAACACTCTTTCCGAATATGAATATCGAGTACCACAAAAAGGATATCTCTGGATGTTTATCCCTCTCGAAAGTCGATGGCAATTTCCCCAGGATCAGTGAAATTGAGTACTATCGACAAAAACGGTATAATAGTTGTTGGAGGTTCAAATTGGCTATCACAGAAAACTTTGAAGTTAAGCCCTGTATCTTTAGCGAAATCGTCGTGGGCCAATTGGGAACAGAAAACATACGTAATATCATTGCAAAAATGGAAAAATATTGGGACCTTTCAAAAGACAGAATCGAAACTTGCAAAGACTGCGAATTAAAATATATTTGCTTTGACTGCCGGGAGATTGCTTATAGAAAAAGCGGCTCGCTGTGTGGCCCTAATTTCAATTGCTCTTATAATCCATATACGGGCAAATGGGGTAAATCACCGGGGTTAAAGGCAAAGGAGGTAATTGAATGAAAAAAATACCGCTGCTTATGATTCTTTTGGTTGCGACTTCAGCAACTTTTATCCATGCGAAAAAACTCGCTTCGATTCCCGATTTACTCAAACCGTTTATGCTTCGCGCAGACCAACGTTTTATCTATATATCGGACGATTACGGCGTGAAAATATATTCCACGGACACTTTCACCTTTCAAAGAAAGATCGGGCGATTAGGAGGAGGGCCCGCGGAATTCAGTATATCTCCCAGGATACAACTTCTTCCTTCCGGCCGGATTTTGATTACGGATATAAATAAATGCGTATTGAGTGAGCCAGGCGGAAATATCGTATTCGAAAAAAAAGCTCAAATGCCCTTCAGAGATTTGAAAATTATTGGGGATAATTTTTTGATCAAGTATCTTACCTACACGGCCAACCAACTTTATGATGAGATCAGTATAATGGATCATGATTTTAAAGTGGTTAAAAATCTTTTTAAGAAAAAAAAGGCTCCCCCAACTGACCTGGGCAAAGTAATCTCCAATTTCAAATTAGTCGATAACATCGTAATCACTGCATGTTATGACGATAAAATTTTCCTTGCAAGAGGAGAGGAAGGATTCTACTATGAAATTTTCGACAGTAAAGGTAACAAGTTGTCATCGGTCAATAAACCATACAAGAAGCTCTCAATCTCGAAAGAAGACAAAGAGATATTGATTGAGCAATTTAAACAACGCTCCTGGATGCAATCACGTTGGACTACTTTTAATAAATACGTAAAAGATTATAATAGCCTGTTCCCTGAATATTACCCGGCAATGCAGGACTTTTTTGTGATTGAGGGAAATGTTTATATCAAAACATTTAATCGCAAAAATGACCTTGAAGAATATGTAATCCTTGACTTAAAAGGCAATATCCAGGCGGAAGTCTATCTTCCTAAAGCAACTTATAATCTATTTACTTTCACGAATGAGCGGTTTTATTACCTAGTAGATAATGATGATGAAGAAACCTGGGAATTGCATTCTGAAGAAATCAGTTTGAAAAAGTAATCGTTTAGGGCACATATACTGAATGTCACCAGGTTATGGATTTCTTTTACTCCCGGTTCCCGGTCAGGCGGTCTGCTCTTCTTTCAGCCTCTCTTTTAAATTTCTTACTACCGACGACCATCCATCCAATTCCGCGAAATTCTGCCTGATCCCTGCCCTGAGCATCTCTACACTCTACATCGATTTTCGAATCCGAAGTCAGGTAAAACTCCACCGCAAATTCATTACTCATTGAGTGGCGAGACGCGCAGGTTTCATTCGCACTACATTTTACTTTGCAGGCGACTTTTGATGATGATTTAACGCCGACTCAATATCCATAATATAACTAAACCAGCCGGGTAACTCATGTATACCATCTTTTTTTTCCGTGTCTTCGTCATAAAATATCACGTTCCATACCAGTAATATCACCTCCGCCCCTCGGCTACTTAATTCCTCCATTTTCTCCTTTAACATAATCGATGCCCTTGCCGGCATGTCATGCGCTGCATCATGAAAAAGATAATGCTGTTTCCCGGCGCGTTTCCCCATATCCACCACATCCATTACTAATTTAAATTTCTCAAGCTTCTTCAAACTCTCGATCTTTTTACCCCGGTATGTGGATAATACGGATTCATCAGGGGAAACATTCATTAACACGGCCGCTAACTCAAGAAAATCCACGGCTTCCATATCACCGGGCAAATCTTCCGTCCGGCAAAGGTATAGAAATGCCCCCTTATTTGAAAGATGATTATATATACGCTGAATAAATCCCTCTTCCTCGATTTTCCAGACCTGGGACTTTTTGTTGTCCTTTTCGGGATAAAGATTTTTCATTGTTGCCGGGTCAAACTGCGCTGCCATTTTCCCTTCGACTTTTGTTAATCCTTTTTTGTGGCAGTAATAGGACAATCCATGCATAATAAACGAAAGGGCCAATAAATCCAGCAGCGCCCAAACAAAATTAGATGGCAGCCCTGCGCGTCCGTAATAGATGTTTTCCTCATTTTTTATAAAGGATTCAACTCCTTTTTCCTCAGGGGCATAGAACTTTTTATACTTATAAAATTGGCAAAAGCGGTCTTTAATATCCTGGGTATAGGCATGGAAATCCATTAAATTTTTACCGCCCTGGCTGCTCATTTCGCACGCCGCCGCTGATAAGATGGTCCCGGGAGAAAGCAGGGACCACCATTCATATAC
>JAUPLE010000070.1 GCA_030837085.1 Acidobacteriota bacterium
CTCCTGGGTAAAACGACACACTATATCAGCGTCCGCAAAGAACGCGCCCTAAAAAAAATTAAAAATGAGATTTCCAAACAAAAAGGTATATATAACTACAGTAGTTAGATAAGAGGTTGAAAAAAGATGATCATCACATGCCGCGAGTTCAATGACCTGGCCGAAAGCTACCTGGCCGACGACCTCTCCGAAAAAAAAAAAGAAGCTTTCGAAGCCCATTATTTCCAATGCGACAACTGCTTCGCGCAACTCAAACTCCTGGAAAGATTGTTTTCCAAAGAAATCCCCATCATCCAAACCGAGCGGAAACCATCCTGGGCATGGGCATGGACACTGAAACCACTATTCAAACCGGTATTAGCCCTGGCGTCCTTGCTCATCGTGGTGGTTTCTACCCTGTGGGTCGTTAACAACTACCGCCAGGGAAAATACCTGGAAAGCATTTCCAAAGAAGAACCCCCAATCTATATCCGGACCGAAACCCGGGACACACTGACTGATATTCAAAATCAAACCTTTGACCAAGCCATGGTTTATTACAATAACAAGCAGTATGGCGCCGCCCTGGAACAATTGAATTCCCTGGAAGACAACTCACCCGATACGGAATTCAATCCCCGGATTCTTTTTTTTAAAGCCGTCTGCTGCCTGGAAACAGGCGATTTCCAAAAAGCCATCAAACATTTCAATGTGATTATCGAAAACAAGAATCCTTCCTATTATGATGAAGCTGTTTTTTATAAAGGGATCGCACTACTGCGTTTAAATGACAAAAAACAGGCCCTTAAACAATTTCAAAACCTGGCAACCGGCCCTTATTCCCATCGTGCAAAGGCTATTTTAGAGGAGATTAATAGAATATAAAACTTTATGGGTTGTAATCATCTCATAATAAAGGTACAATAGTAAAGTACTATAAATTGCAAATTGCGGTGCGAATATGGAAACATATGATACCTTTTCTACTACAGCGGATGTCGGCATTCGTATCCATGGCTACGGGTACACCGGTCTATTCCAAAGCGCCATTAAAGGTCTGAACCTCTTGTATTTCAACGATTGGGACGACGAATGGACGCCCACTGCCCTGACCTCAATCCTACGCCTCCCTTTCGAATTCCACGGCGATAGCTGCGAGAATGTCCTGGTTAACCTCTTATCCGAAGCCGTCTACCTCCTGCAAACAGAAAACAAAATCACCGCCGGTATCGATATTAAAGAAGTCGGCGAAACACATATCAAGGCTGATTTGCTGACCATCCCCTGCACCATGGAACCTGAACTGGAAATAAAATCGGTCACCTACCACAACCTGGAAGTCCACGACAAAAACGGCGTCAAATATGCTGAAATTATTTTTGATGTCTAGCTGTCAAGGCGCTGGGGCATGCGATGCGCATGAGGCCCGATAAATAATGCGAAATTAAACTTAAAATATAAATAGGAGTAAACATGAACGAAGAATTGAAAACAACATTTGAAATCCTCGAGGTCTGGCAGGAAAGCAGAAAATTACGTATAGAGATTTCTCAATTGGTAAAAGGGTTTCCCGATGAAGAAAAATACAGGCTGGTGGATCAAATGATCCGGGCGGCAAGATCGGTTTCAGGAAACATCGCCGAAGGCCATGGCCGGTATCATTTCCAGGAAAATATCCAATTTTGCCGGCGGGCGCGGGGTTCCCTGTCGGAACTCCTGGATCACTTGTATGTCGCATTGGACGAGAAACATATTAACGAAGAAAAATTTAATCATTTAAGAGAAAAATGCCTTCACTTAGTTCAAATGGTCAATGAACATATTGAAAGTTTGTCCAGGCAGAAACATGCACACTCGGCTTCCGGTCATCCGCACAATACGACGCATCCAACCAACCCGTCGCATCCCAGCAAAGCCCCGGGAGGAAAGGGGAGTAAACAGGATGGAGCTAAACGAGTTTAGTAAAGTATCGCCCCATCGCTGGTTGCTGGAAAAAAGCAAAAATAGAGGCATGAATGTCGATGCTGAAATTTTTGCCACCGAAGAGATTCTAAAAACCGCACTTGAAGATGAGTCGATCCAACAAGTCATTAATGTTTCCGCGTTGCCCGGCATTGTATCCCGTTCCTTTGCCATGCCGGACATTCATTACGGTTACGGTTTCTGCATCGGTGCGGCAGCGGCGTTCCCGGCGGATTCGGGGATCGTGCTGCCCGGCGGCGTGGGCTATGATATCAACTGCGGCGTCCGGCTGATATCCACCAACATCAACGCCGGCGATACGGAAAAATACAGGGAATCCCTGGGCAGTTCCATATTAAGGGATATCCCCACCGGCCTCACGGATAAAAGCAACCATCAACTAAACCAGAAAGAGTTCGCCCGAGTTTTGAAAAACGGCGCTGAAGAAATTGTCACAAATTTTGCCGGCAATAAGGATGATTTGCGTTTCATCGAGTCAGGCGGGAAACTGGAGTTTGATGAACCGGAAATCATTAGCGACCGCGCCATCGAACGGGGAAAAACCCAGGTAGGTTCCCTGGGCGGCGGCAACCATTTTATCGAAATCCAGGTCATCGACGAAATATACGACCAGGAAGCGGCCAATGCCTTCGGTTTAAAAAAGGGCAATATTTCCGTCATGATTCACAGCGGTTCCAGGGGGTTCGGTCACCAGGTGGCCACTGACTTTATCGAACGAATACGAAAAAAGAACCTGGAGCGGCTAGCCAAATTGAATATTAAAGACCCGCAGTTGATTTTCGCGGAAATCAATTCCAAAGAAGGCAAGCATTATTTGCAGGCATTGAATGCGGCTTCCAATTTCGCCTGGGCCAATCGACACCTGTTGATGCAAGACGTCATTTCCATTTTCGAGCATTATTTCAAAAGTTCAGCGGCGAAACTGGGTTTCCGGTTGGTTTACGACCAGGCCCATAATATTGCCAAATTCGAACAACATATGGTGGAGGGGAAAAAGGAACTGCTCCTGGTGCACCGCAAAGGAGCAACCCGCGCATTCCCTCCCGGGCACATGGAAATCCCGGCGGAGTACCGCAGGGTAGGGCAGCCGGTATTGATTCCCGGCAGTATGGGGACGGCGTCTTATGTGTTGAAGGGAACGCAGAAAGCCATGGAAGTGTCGTTCGGTACGTCGGCCCACGGCGCCGGTCGCAGGCTCAGCCGCCATAAAGCCATTAAGTTTGCTTTGAATATCAATGTCCGGGACCAATTGAAAGAAAAAAATATCCTGGTGTTCACGCATTCGAAGAAGGGGTTGAAGGAAGAGATTCCCGAAGCTTATAAAGAGATCGATGATGTGATTGAAGTGACCGAGGGGGCCGGGATTTCTGAAAAAGTAGCGCGGATGATCCCATTGGTGGTTGTCAAAGGATGAAATTAGCAATGAAACGTCGTCTATTCTTTTTTTGTTTCCTGGTACTGGTTACAACGCTCACGTTGTATCCCGGCGATGACATTAAGCTGGAAAAATTCCGGCAAGAATTGCATGAACAATTAAATCGCCTGGTCAAAGAAACCACCTTTCCCGGGGCAACATTGGCAGTGGTTCTCCCCAACGATGAATGTATCAATATCGCAGCCGGGGTCTCGGACCTGGAGAGTAAGGCTGAGATGAAACCCGGCAGCCGGATTTTTTCCGGCAGTATCGGCAAAACCTTTGTAGCTGCCATCGTACTTCAATTGGTGGAGGAGAAGAAGTTATCCCTCGATGATAAGGTTGAAACATATTTCAAGCATTGTCAATGGTTTCCACGCGTTCCCAACGGTAGTAAGTTAACGATTCGGATGTTATTAAATCATACCGGCGGGCTGCCGGAACATATTCTCAGCGATGAATTCAGGACGATTATTATTAAGACGCCGGATAGGGTTTACAAACCGGAGGAATTAATCGCTTATATCCTCGATAAAAAACCCGTTCATGAGGCCGGTAACGGTTGGTCTTATTCGGATACGGACTATATTTTCCTGGGCATGATCATTGAAAAGATAACCGGCCATACGTATTATGATGAGTTAAAGAAAAGGATATTGGGGCCGTTCGGGTTTGCCCATACATCCCCGGCAAATCGCAGGGAGTTGGAAGGATTGGCTGCGGGATATACGGGCAAAGAACCGTTTTATTTTCCCCGGAAGGTCCTGGTGGATGGGAAATACGTGGTTAATCCCCAGTTTGAGTGGACGGGCGGTGGTTTGGTGACCACATCCCTGGACCTGGCCAGGTGGGCTAAAATGTTATATGAAGGGAAAGTTATATCCCCGGCTTCCCTGGAAAAGATGCTGCAAACAGTAGATACGCAAACGGAAAAGCCCAATAACTTCGGTTATGGATTGGGGGTGCAGGTCTGGGAATCGGAAGCAGGGGTCATATATGGGCACGGCGGTATTTTCCCGGGTTACCAGTCGCAGATGGAGTATTTGCCCCGCTATAAATTCTCCCTTGCGCTGCAGGTGAATACCGATAGGACTGTGTCGGAACAGGCGAAATTCATGCATAAGCACGTATCGATGTTTATTCCCCTGGTTATCAGGTATTTAGAAGGGTAGGACGGTTTATTGTTTATGCTTCGACGTCAGTCGGTCCTGAAGTGAGTTCATCCCCGATTTGTTCCGCATAGCTGTAAATTTTTATGCCAAATTTCTTTGACATTTCCATGGCTCTTTTGTCTACCATGGGTGAAACTAAAAACAGACGCTGGGCTTTCCGGGCATGTTTTTTTTCGTAAAACCTGGCTTTTTTGTAAAACGCACATACATCCGGGAAGCTGGTGGAGGATTTCAATTCCCCGATCATTAATTCGCCGTTCATAATAATGATATCCAATTCCACTTGCGCCGGCCAGCCGAACACCTCGCCTTCATCATCGTATTCTTCTACACGTGATACGTTTATATTGAAAGTTTCCAATATATCTTTCAATGCATTGCGGAATGAGGCTTCCGACCGGAGGCCCCACCTGGCGCCTAACGCCCCGATGCCGGTATCGATTCTTTGGCTTAATCTCTCTACCGAGCGGACAAGTTTACTAATTTCCACCTGGTTCTCTTTCCACTTTTCATTCTGCTCATCCCATTTTTTGTTCTGCTCTGCCCACTTCTTATCCTCGCTTTTAATGTGCTCATCCCATTTTTTATTCTGCTCATCCCATTTTTTATTCTGCTCATCCCATTTTTTATCCTGCTCCGCCCATTTCTTATCCTGTCTTTTGTTAAATTCTAGCCACTTTTTATCATTTTCCGCCCACTTTTTTTTCTGCTCTTCTCTATCCTTTTCAAATTGAGCCAGTATTTTGTCAAACCTGCGGTCCATCTTTGTTTCTATTTGAGCTGTTTTTTTATTGGACTTTGTTATCTGCTCCTTCGCTAATTGGATAAAAAATTGACGAACGGCCTTATTACTTTTCATCAGTACCGGCACGTCCTCTTTGATGATTTTTTTTACTGTCTGTACATCCATTATTAATACCTCTTACAATATCCGGTCTTACTCATCCGTATCGAGAACTTCATCGACACGTGTAATATAAATCAAATATTCTATTTTGTCAAGAAAATTAAAGCTTTGTTTTATTCTGCTGGGGTAGGATGTCGTGGCTGGAATAAAAAAACGTGATGTTACGCCGGGAATCCAGGAAAAGGCTGTCTTCGTAACTGGTCATGGTCAGATGATCGCGGAATTCATCCAAACGGGGAGTTAGGGTTTCGCCCCTCACCTCGCGGATAATAAACTCGGCGAAATTTTCACCCGCGGCAACGGATAATTGTATACCGCCGGAAAAGCGGGGATTGATTTCAAAAAACGTGATTACTTCTTTGTCTATTTTTCCCTGGACATTGATGGCGCCGCTGAATTTCAGCATCCGCCCCATTTCCGTGATCAACCGGGTTATTTCCGTGTTCTTGAACGTTCTGCCCCTATCGGACACGCCGGAACGTATCACCAATCGAAACCGGGGTACAAAACTTATTAATTGGTGCTCCCGCGAATAAAAGGCATCGACGGTGAACTCTTTGCCGTCCAGGTAATCCTGTACCAGCGGGTTCGGTACGTATTCCAGGAAAAAATCCAACTCTTTTTTGTTGCGGATCTGGTAGGCGTGAACGCTGCCCCGGCCGTCCCGCGGTTTGATAAAAAGCGGGTATTTCATATTATAGGTCAGCATGGACGGTAAATAGGTTCCCGGGAAAGGCAGTTGACTGCCCTTGAAAAATGTGTAGGTTTCCCATTTGTCATTGCATATTCGTATGGTTTCAGGCGGGGAGATGGAAACATGAACGCCTTTGTTTTCAAAATGATTTTTATTCTCTGCCCACAGCATCAGTTCCTGGTCGATGGTGGGGATTATTAAATTGATATTTTCTTTTTCGATAATGTCCCGGATAGTAGGGAGGTATTCAGGGTCATTCACCAGGGGAACTTTATAATGTTTGTGACTGAAGAAGAGGGCGGGGGAATAGATATCGTAATCCACGGTTATTACCTGCCCCCCGGTTTGCTGAAGCGCTACCATAAAACTCCGCACCAGGGATACCCGGCGCGATGCGGCAGTGATTAATACATTCACTTCTTTCATTTTCACCTTCTACCCGTGCCCGTCGCGACGCTTGTGTTCGTCTCGGCGTCCGTGGCTAAATAATTCTTTTTTCCTCGAAAAACTCCACGATCCGAACAGCGCCGTTACCGTCCACCAGTTGTTTCCCTTTATTTCCCATTGCGATCCTTTTTTCCCAGGTCAGGGAATTCAAGACGGTAATGAGTTTCTCTTCCGAAACATCGTCGATGTTAGCGATTTCCAGGCCGGCCCCGTGTTTCTCAAAAATTTGGGCGATGAATTTTTGTTCCCCGTGGTAGTGCAAATAAAGGGCGGGCGTGCCCACGGCCGCTGCTTCCGCCGCGGCTGTACCGGCGGTAATAATGGCCGCATCCGCTTCGAAAAAGGCCCGCGCCAGGCTGTCTGTTTTACCCACGAACCGCAGACGCGGGTATAAACGTGTTAAGCTCTTGCGTCCTGCTTTTTTCATGGTAAAACCGGCAGCCACCTTGATATGATAGCGATGCCGGTCCAATATATCGACCAGGTTCCTTAATTGCCGGTACTCCACACCTCCGCCCAGGGAAACAAAAATATTTTTAATATGTTTCCGGTACTTGCGCTCCACTTTGTTAAAATGCCTATACTTATGGTGCAGCAGCGTATATTGCGGACCGTCCAGTACATGTACCCCTTCATCATAGGGAAACATCTTCTCGATAGACGCATCGATGATATAATCGACCGGCTGTTGGGATAAACCCAGGTCCGTGACCTGGACGGTATGGATATGGTTGGCTTTTGCCCAACGTACGAATTCAATGTCTTGAACCGAGAACTCTCGCAAATCAAATACCACGCTTTTAATTTCCGTGGGCGTCTTTTGCAGGTTTTCCAACTCTTTGGCCCAACAATAAGGGGTATGCCGTTCTTCCAGGAACCGGCCTACCGCCTTATTGTTATTGACACAAAATAGAATCTCCGTCTTTTTTTTCAGCAAAGATGCCAGGTATACGCTTCTTTTCAAATGCCCGAAGCCGGTTTTTTCCGAAGCATCTGTCCTGAAAATAAGCATTCGCCGATTAAGCCAGGACTTCCCGGATTTGTTTCATGGCAAAGTCGATATCCTCTTTGGTGATAACCAGCGGGGGCGCAAACCGGATAATCCAGTCGTGGGTTTCTTTGCATAGCAAACCCTTTTCTTTAAGCTTTGTGGTGTAAATTCGCGCCTTACCGGCGGATTTTTTCAACACCACACCGATCAACAAACCTTTGCCCCGGACCAGTTCGATCTTATCCGATTTCATATCTTCCAGTTGTTTTTTGAAATAATTTCCCAGTTCATGGGACCGTTCCGACAGTTTTTCATTTACCAGGACGTCGATGGCAGCCATGGCTACCGCGCAGGCCAGGGGGTTCCCGCCGAACGTAGAACCGTGGGTCCCGGGTTGAAATACCCCCAGGATATTTTTATTAGCGGCAATGGCGCTTACCGGAAATACACCGCCGCCCAGGGCTTTACCCATAATAATGATGTCAGGATCGATGCCCTCATGCATAAAGCAGAACATCTTTCCTGTACGAGCAAAACCGGTTTGAATTTCATCGGCCGCCAGGAGGACATTGTTATTTTTGGCGATTTCACTTAAACCTTTCATAAAACCGTCGTTCGGCACTACTACCCCGGCTTCTCCCTGGATAGGTTCCACCAGGATACCGACGGTATTTTTGTTGACGGCTCTTTTAACCGCTTCCAGGTCATTGTAGGGAACAATTGCAAAACCGGGCATATACGGCCCGTAATTGTCACGGGCCACGGGGTCTGTTGAAAAAGAGATAATAGTGGAAGTTCTACCGTGGAAATTTTCCGTAAAGACAATGATCTCGGCTTTTTCTTTTTCAACGCCTTTAACCATGTAACCCCATTTGCGCATAGTTTTAATCGCGGTTTCCACTGCTTCCGCGCCGGTGTTCATAGGGAGCACCATTTCTTTTCCCGTAAGATCGCAGAGTTTTTTGGCGAAAACAGGCCATTTGTCGTTAAAGAAAGCCCGGGAAGTCAAAGTCAGGATATCGGCCTGGTCTTTGAGGGCCTTGATAATGACCGGGTGGCGGTGGCCCTGGTTGACCGCGGAATATGCGGATAACATATCGATATAACGCTTGCCCTCCGGGTCTTCTACCCAGATGCCTTCGGCTTTGGAAATAACAACTTCCAGCGGATGGTAGTTGTGCGCACCGTACGTGTGTTCCATTTCCATTAATTGTTCAGAACTATATGCTGTCATGGTTTACCTCGTTATTGTTTAAGATTTCTTTTTATCTCCTTATTTATTCGGAGTTAGAATATAATTGTACCAGTTTAAAATTTTTCGTCAACCCCTCTCGTGTGTCATTTATTGAAAATTGCCTTCGGCGACCAGGAACCTTTTCGAGAAAAGGTTCCTGGACTTCCCAAAGCTTTTATTTTTCAAAACTGGAAATCTTTTGGTTGATTAATGACGCCTGGTAAGCCGCGCCGAAACCATTGTCGATATTGACAACACTAATACCGCCTGCGCAGGAATTAAGCATGGATAAAAGAGCGGCAAGGCCATTAAAACTGGCGCCGTAACCCACCGACGTCGGCACGGCAATTACGGGCGTCGCCGTCATCCCCGCCACCACAGACGGCAAAGCCCCTTCCATACCCGCCACCACGATGAGAACGCTGTAATCATTTAACCGGGGTTTCAAGTCCAATATCCTGGCGATACAGGCAACTCCCACATCATACTCTTTTTCCACTTTGTTCCCAAGGTACCGGGCTGAAACAAAGGCTTCTTCAGCGACTTCCTCGTCCGAAGCGCCGGCGGAAATCACCAGGATAGAGCCTTTAAACCTTACCTCCGGTTCCTTACTAAACGTGACGATTCGCGCTTTTTCATGGTAAATTAATCCGATTCCGGGACAGGAATTAGACAGGTCTTTGAATTTTTCCACATCCACACGCGTGATCAAGATATTTTCATCCATTTGGTGGAACCGGTTCACGATTTTTACCAACTGTTCGACCGTTTTCCCGCTGCCGTATATTGCTTCGGGAAGACCGCGTCTTAATTTACGGTGGAAATCCAGTTTGACGTCTCCCATGTCTTTATAAGGGAAATGCTTTATATATTCAAAAAAATCCTGCTCCGATAATTGACCCGATTTCAGCAGTTCAATTTTTTTCTTGATGTTCGTTTCCATTTTGGGGTGTATTACTCCTTTCCGCGGCGGGGTCTCTCTCCGGCTCATTAAATCTACCTGGTTTATGCTGCCCATTATATTGGTTATACGGTTTATACGGTCTATTTGCATCGCCGCCGCGTTTTTTATCCAGTATAATATCTTTCCAGAGTTTTTGTTTAGCGAAGAGCGGATGCGGGCGGTAGGGGAATTTCACATGGCAGGGGTCCACGCCGATAATATTTTGCCAGCGGTTATTACCCAGGCCCTGCTGGAAGGCATATGAGATATAAGAAACCTGGTCTACCTCGAAACCCATCACAAAGGCGGTAAGTGCATCGGCCAGCACCAGGTCTTCAGAGGCAATGGCAAAGCCGTGGAATACAGGGCTTCCTTTGACCGGGCCCCGGCCTTCCATGCCGTAAAGACCATCGATGAGGGCCATGGAGGGCGCGACACGGCTTAAAAGCCGGGAAAGATTTTTCCCTGCGTTATCGATCAATTGAATATACCGGTCGGTATTGGAAAAATTAAATTTCTTCAATTCGCTGCTGTGGGCGCCCAGGAGCAGGGCGCGGTCTTCTTGTTTCACAAACCCGATGATATTCGGAATCGATAAAGTAGCAGGGAAAATATGATGCGTTTTGGGGGGGACCACCGATATCAAGTAATCCGCTTCCCATTTCGCGAAATGAATTTGTCTTACACCGCCGATAGTATCCACTTCCATTTCTTGATCGTGGGGCAGGTCATCCAGGTTGATCAGTTTGGCCCCGTTTAGTTCCACTTCCTTATAGCGGAATTTGTAAAAAATTTCCCAGGTCGTTTTCCCGGCATAAAAGGCGCCGTCAGAGCCTTCCATCACGGAAATATCAGAGATATTGAAGTGGTCTTTCAGGTAGAAAATCAATGATTCCACCGTTTCGTAATGCGTATTGGCATAAATTTCCTTAGAACCGGAGAGGTCGATTTTAATGGCCACCTTATCCGAAGGTTTCAGGATCAGGTGGGGTGAGATAGTGTTCATAATCCTATTAACGAATTCTTTCTGCCGGGTTTCCTTAATAAGAACGATTTCTTTGCGCCTCATGGGTTTTGTATCTCCTTTAGAGTAAGAGTATACCACTAATATAGGTAAAGATAAAGCTTTTTTCGTGGATTTTGTTTCGATCGGCTTGCTATGACGATTCGCTATTCAATTTTTGCTTTTTGAATCTTTTCTCTTTAGAAGCTGTCGGTATATCGATGGCCAATTTCTGAAGTTCCACCAGGATTTTTATTTTTTCCTCGATCGGCAGCCTGGCCCGTTCACGATGAAACTGCTCTTTTGCCTTAAAAAGCTTTTGAACCTCATCCCTTCTATTGGCATATATCTCCATCATAGGCTCCGATATATTGCAGCGATAGCTCCGCCTACTGCATATTTCTTGATTATGCCCAATGCCTGCATTTCATTAATAATTTTTATTGCTTTTTCCA
>JAUPLE010000659.1 GCA_030837085.1 Acidobacteriota bacterium
CTTTCGACAGTCGGAAAGGAATTTTCTATTGGCAGCCGGGGCCGGGGTTTGTCGGCGAGTACCGGTTTGTATTCATAATGAAAAGCGAAACAGGGCAGATGTATCGTAAAGAGATCATTGTAAGTATAAATTAGGATTTGTTATTTTATAGCTTCTTTCATTCGTTCCGCTTTCTGCGAAGCTATTTCCGATTTGGGCGAAACCTCCACTGCCCCCGCATAAAAACATAAACGGTCCAGGATAATATTGCCGATAATCATAAAAAGGATTGGGCTTTTCCATGAAAAAATGGCCGATGTCATCATACTAAATGATAAAACCAACCTGGCCATATGCCCTACCCTCGTGGGTAACAACAACCGCGGAAATACGAATGCATATTTATTCTCCATTTGACTGCGGAAAGCCTGCGCCCGCGACAGCCCCATGAGAAAATCCACAAGCCACATTATGAAAAACATCCAGTCAAACAGGGACATCCGGCTAAAAAGAGTGAGCCGAAAGGAACCCAGGAGAAGCGCGGTTGCCAGGGGCGCGGCTGTGTTGGGAAACCCTTCCCAGGTAAACCGGCCGGGTATATTATAGACCATACCGATGGTCCAGGTCATGTATAACGCCGCGATAAACGCCGCCGTAACCGCCAGATCGCTGAGAACCGCCTGGCCGATCTTCATAAAAATAGTCCCACACCCGGTTAAAACAAAGAAAATTCCGGCAGTGATAACCTCCCTGCTGAGCCAGGAATGCTTGATCCCTGCCGCGGCCAGTAAAAACCTCTCTCTCCGCCCCAGGTGAAGAAATGAAATAACAATGCCGCCCCCCACCAGCGCCAGGGTTAATAAAAAATCCCGGCCAATCCCCGGCCAGATAATACCACCCGACTGCATCCCGGCAATCCCCACCATCATCCCCGCGGCAACAATTGCCATTACCGTAAAGGTCACCAGGGGAGCCAAATGCAAGAAACGATTTTCCATGCTCATTCCCCTCCTTTTAAAGATGAGGATTTTATAAACCGCACCGCGGGCCCCATGCTCTCTATATGCTTCAAACCCGGCGATTCCTTTTCATATTCCACCGGGAGTTCGTCTAGTGTTACGAGTTCTTGTTTCAATGCCCCAGCGAAACACGTTTCTACGCAGGCCGGTTCCCGCCCCTCTGCCAACCGCTCATGGCAGAAATGGCATTTGCTCACTAACCCGGAAATCTCATCCCACTTAATGGCGTCATAAGGACAAACCATCCGGCAGTACTGGCACCCCAGGCATTTGTCCGGGTCATGTATCACAATCCCGTCACTGTCTCTCTTTTCCAACGCATTGGCCGGGCAGCCTGCCACGCAAGGGGGATTATCACAGTGATTGCAGGAGATGGAAAGGTAGATAGTCCTATTATCGCCGTCATGCGGCGGCAACTTGTGAACGGTGCGCCATAAAAGTCCGCCGGGTGTATGGTTAGCGTTGGCGCAGGCCGCTGAGCAGCCATTACATCCGAAACATCGTCCAACGTCGAAAATGAAAATTCGCTGCATGATTACTGTGTGCCTCCGGCGGCCCACCTTTTTGAAAAAAGGTGGGTCCAAAAACTTTTGTTTAACAAAAGTTTTTAGGGGGTTTAAGGGGGCGTTTTTTTAAAAAAGCCCCCTTATCTTTAATTTTACGCAAGTTTACCAACGTGTTTTGATAACAGGGCTGACCGCCCGAACCCAGCGCCGCCGTCACCCGCGGCGCTACCGCCGAAATCGCCGGCGTTACCTCGTTCAATTCCGGCCAACAATCATTCAAACTAACATATCCAGGCATTACCTCCGTGGTCAACTCCACTCTAACCCGCGCTTTCCCACGGCGATTAAACATTTCCACGTAATCGCCATCCAATATCCCACGATCCGCCGCATCCCGCGGATGCACCCACAACAACGGCTCCGGTTCCACCGCCCTCAACGTCGGATTCACCCGGTGACTGTTATGAAACGAATGAAAATGCGTATTACGACGCGCCGAAACCAACGAAAGCGGGTACTGCTCAGCCAACTCCGGCGTCGAACGTATACCTTCCATGGGCTCTTCATGCACCGGCAGCGGGAACATCCCCAACGCCTCCGCTCGCTGACTGTAAAACTCAAATTTCCCCGACGGAGAATTGAAAACAAAATCCGAATAAGGAACCCCAGGAATATTCGCGGGTATACCTCCAGGCAAACTGCGCAGCTTTTCCACGGCAGCGCCTTTACAGGCTGGCGAATCCAAACACTCATCCAGGCATTCTTCTTTATTGCGCCAGGGGAAATAATCAGCGATTCCCAGTTTCCCGGCCAGCTCTTTCATCCAATCCGACGCTTCGCGGCATTCGCCGGGCGGTTCCGACACTTTATCCATCAGGTAAATGTGCGTATTGGAAGTTCGCAGGCCCAGTTCCTCCAGCCAGGAAGCAGCCGGGAGAATAATATCCCCTACTTCCCGCGCCGTGTGATTTAAAAATAAATCATATACCACCACCAGGTCCAGTTTCTTAAGTTGGCGGCGCAGGCGATTCAAATCCGGCCATTGGCTTAATGGGTTTCCCCCGATAACCAACAGCGTATTGACGGTTCCATCTTCAAGGGCTTGATCGATGGCATTAAAATTATTTTCCGGGTAGTGAATGTTTTCAGGGCGGCGTTCGTTGGCGCATAGTTTCAGGTTCCAGTCGACGGCTTCGCCCCAGATAACGCCGCCGCCTTTGACGCCCATATTGCCCGATAACGGGACCAGGCAGAGGATTGCCCGCACCATTTGAATACCGTTCCAGTGTTTCCCCAGGGCGCCCCTGGTTAAATTCGTACACAGCGGTTTCACCTGCGCATAAATTTCCGCCAGCCGTTCGATTTGTTTTAGGGGCACTTCGCAAACTTCCACCGCTTTTGACGGCGTAAACGTTTCGATGTGTTTTTTATATTGCTCGAAACCATAGCCATGGTCCCGGACGAATTCAGCGGCGAAGAGATTTTCTTTAACCAGGATATGGGCGACGGCATTGGCCAGGAAAACATCGCTGCCCAGGCGGGGCCGGATATGGAAATCGCTGATGGCGGCTGTTTGCGTGACTCGCGGGTCCATGGTAACGACTATTCCGCCGCGTTCTTTTACCTGGAGGATGTAGGGGACCATATTGGCCATGGACGCGCAGGGGTCCTGGGCCCAGTTGATAAGACCGTTGGCGTAGAGACCCATTTCCACCGGGTTATGCAGGCCCCAGTAGCCTGTTAATTCCTGCGCCGCGCCCACGTCGTACCAGCAGGGGAAATTCCCATCCCAGAGGGTCATACCGGACATATGAGCGAAACGGGGGGTTAGAATTTTCCAGTTGATGCGTTGAACAATATTACCGTGGCTGTGGTATAGGGCGTTGGCTTCAGGGTGTAGGCCGGTCATGTTTTTTTTCATTTTGTCGGCGATTTCGTCCAGGGCTTCGGACCAGTTTATTCTTATCCATTGATTACTACCTCTTGCCCCGGC
>JAUPLE010000660.1 GCA_030837085.1 Acidobacteriota bacterium
AAAATTTGATCTTTGTTGAATTTATAAAGTTTCTACCTCTATTTGCGTTGAAATTTAAAAAGGAGGTAGTTACCAATGACCGAAGGAACAGTAAAGTGGTTCAATTCACAAAAGGGTTACGGATTCATTGCACTTGAAAGTGGCAAAGATATTTTTGTCCATCACAATGCAATTCAGGGCAGCGGTTATAAGTCTTTAGACGAAGGCGATCGCGTTCAATTTGAAATTCGCCAAAGTGACAAAGGCGACCATGCTGAAAACGTAACCAAGATGTAATACATCTTTGTTACCAAGAAATCAAGGGGCTTGATTTTCGCTGGTAAGTATCGACTTCATTGTTGATGGTAACCGGTGTAATCAAGCCCTTTTCATTTATCCTGGCATAACCCGGGCGGAACCTGGCTGATATCACATATTTTTAAGCGCCATATTTCCCAGTTATCTGTTTCAAGATTGTCTTTAATATAATACCTTTCCCCATTATAGATAAGATTTGAAAATAAAATCCGATATGACGATCGCTCCAGGGATTTCAAATCAAATGGAATTAAGTTTACAGCCAGGAGTTTTCCTTCTAAATCCAGGATAAGAATTCTCTGCCGATCGATTTCCGGGTAGAGGAAAACGTAAATTTTATCGTCAGCCACTTCAAAATTACAAAAAGACGGAAAATAATCATAGAACTGGATTTTCACTTTTTGATTTTCGTTTGTCATCATTGTATACTGCTTATTTTGAATGGTTTTTTTGAAAATCCCGGGGATTTCCTTTTTTTGATAAGGCCTGTTGATTTCATACAGTCGATTGCCATTGGCATCAAAGACCAGGAAATAGAAACTTTCCAGGGATGAAAGCCCGATATATATATTGTCTTTATAAATTTTGAAGGAACAGATATCGGGAAAGAGACATGCCTCATTTTGCCCGGTCTTTGAATTAAATTCATATGCAGTGTTCAGGTTTTTCTGAAAAAGAATTTTTTTTGTCTTATAATCAGGGCCAACCAGGATGATTTTTGTCTCCATATAGGGGCTATGAATATCTCTTTCAGAAGATTTCGAATAGTCGCGGGTAACATAGTTGTTACCCACCGGCTGGCAGGGGATTAATTCAGGGGGGCATTTTATTTCTTTTATCAGTTCCCCTTTTTTCGAGAAGTACGAGTTTTTACCCGGGCTATTGACGAAAAGATAATTTGAATAAACCCGGAAACCCTGAATCCAGCGAAATTCTGCCGGTCCTTCGCCTTTTCCCCCGAATGTCGCCTTTAACCGGGTGTCATTTTTCGAATATAAGTTTACGCTTTGTTCATTACCATTAAGGATATAAAAATAGTCGTCATCGATAGCCGATAATGCCGGCTGTTTATATAGTTCCTCGATCACGGCTGCTTTTTCAGGCTTAACATTAAGAACTTCCTGCTTTTTAAACGCATTTTGCCAGGATTCTTGATCATACGTCTTATCGTACCTTTTGCAGGCGCTGTCGATAGAAATAAAAGAAGCCACCAGCAAGAGTAAAAAATATATTTTCCTCATATCTTACCCCTTATAATCCATTTTCAATAATATTAATAATAGCATCAAGACGTCGACCGCGGTTATTTTTTTCGTCCGCTGACAGCGCGGCAAATTCGCATTCCTTCATTTGATTAAAGCGAATAGCTTCAAGTTTACACGAGGCCAGGATTCCTAATTTAAAAGCTTCGCAGTGATGTGTTGTCCGTATCCCAGTATCGCCGTTTAATTGGAAGTTAAACCCGACGCAGGTAGGGCAAGATGGGGAAAGATTGCATTTAGCGCATTTTTCCGGTTCCCAACGGGTTTGCCGGTTTACAGGGTTCTTTGGCGCCGGTTTACCTGTACATGAGGGAAGAAAACGATGGCATGGATAGTGTACCCCGTCGACATCGATGGTTACCATTTCATATCCTGCGCCGCAAAAACGGCAGGATTCATTTTTTAGTTGTTCGATTTCAGGGGTCGGTCTGCCCAGGTACTCAGGCAATTCCGCAAAGAGGGGCGACGGCGGAAATAACCGCGGCCTCTGGGCATAAAAATCTACCAGGATTGCCAATTGATCTTCATATATTTCCAGGAGTTTCTTTTTTCTTTCAGCATCCCCCCATATATTTTCCAGGACAAGTCCGCCATTAAAATTCAGGTTCAAATTTTCCAGGTGAATCACACTTTGGGCTATATAGGGAATCGTTTTGTCATTGACAGTGATTTTAGCCGGTTGATGCGGCCAGTGTTTTTGTAAAAAAGGTAGGTTCGCGAAGATTAAATCATAAGAGTTATCGCGATTTAAATCATGGGCTTCTTTGCACCCATCGATACTGAACCCCACTGTCATTTTTCGCGCATATTTTGCGAACCATTCCTTCATTTCAGCGGTTAAAAGCGTCCCATTCGTCTGTATACCAAAATACGCTCTCTTTTTCCACGATTGTGAATGGAACCATTCGACGGTTTTTTTTATCAGTGGGAAAACCAGTAGGGGTTCACCGCCAAAAAATTCAATCGATACGTTTTCATGGCCGTCGTCTCTTTCCATATAATGAGTTATTGCATCTTGCGCAATAGAAAATGTCATTTGCCCATTATTTCGCTCGGATGTTTTTTCATAACAATAGGAACATTTTAGATTGCATTTCCTGGTCACAACAAGTGTTAAAGTCAACCTTTTCAATTCTTCTCTGACATATTCTTTGAAATCAATCAGTGGCATTTTGCGGCTCCATAAAGAAATGAGCCTTTGGCTTAAAACCAGAATGGGTAATTAAACCAAAGGCTCATTGGGAAATTATTCTTTTGGTGGCAACGGATCTTGCCCTATTTCCTCGCTTACTATATCGGCTCTGCACCACCAGGAACAGGTAATTTTACAAACACCTCCACAGCCACCGGCGACAAGTTGTGCCATGGTGTCATCAGGAATTGTTGGTCCTAACTTTTCGCGTAAGTTCTTCAAACCATTTCTTAACTCAGCATTAATTGTGAGTTTCTTCATTTCTAATCCTCCATTTTTGTATTTGAAATTTTTTTGTAA
>JAUPLE010000661.1 GCA_030837085.1 Acidobacteriota bacterium
GTCGAATACCTCAATCCCACCACCGATCCATCGATAAAACTAAATCAATTAAAGTTGCAAGTCTCTCTTTTAAAAGAAAAAATAGCCAACCAATTGAAGCAGCACTATATCGGCGGCGATCAGATCAAGGCGTTGGAAAATGCCCGCCTAAATTCCGAAAAGACAGCGGTTCATTTACTGCAAATGATGAGAAGCAAAAATTCCTTCGGTCTATTTATCCACCACCTGACTATTTCCGACGATTTTGCCTGGAAGATTTACTATGATGTGGAAAACCCTAAAATCAATTATGAAATCACCGCCGCCGAAGCGTTGCCAACCCAGCCGGATATACTCATTAAGCCGGATATCGATGATATGGCGGGTATCCTGGACTTAACCATACCCAAAGCAGGCGCTGCCCTGGAAGGACAGGGTAATAACCAGGTGCAAAAAGAGTATCAAAATAAAACAGCCATGTTTGTCGAGTTATTGGTGGGCAATTGGCTCTCCTATCTTGAAGAACTATCGGAAAGCCACAATTTACTGGCCAGGATGGGGATGGACAAAGAGATTTACCAACTGGTTATACGGGAGATTTCCACCGCCCTACGCCGGGTGGACCTGCTCAAACAAATGGCAGACGCCGTAAAAGACGAAGTGGAACGATTTTATAAAAATAAAAATATCGATCTTATCGCCCGTATCTCCAAACTGATCGTCAACAAATTTATTAATACCGTGGGCTGGGATGCCATTGAAGTGGACCGACGCCCAAAATTAAAAATAGATGGCCGGCAAGAAACCCCCATCTTTACCCAATATGAAATCACCTCTCCCCGCCAGATCCAACTGGACATCGATTTTCCCGGTCGATCTTATTTTATCCAGTGGATTAAAGGAATCCAGGAGACCTTTAAAGCCAATGTCGAATATATCTATGGGGGCGGTGTCGTCAATCCCGAAGCCAACCAAAAATTGGGCCGGATATTGGGGCGAATCCAATGACCGACACCGTAAATAGCTCAACCAACAAGTTTCAGACAGTGGGTAATATCCAGGCATTGAAATGGCAACAAGACCCGGGGGATCGCAAAAAAGTTTCCATACTATTACCTCTTCAGCAAGGAGGTTTTCGTATGTTTCTATTGGAAGATTGCCTAATCGATTCTTTAGCCAAACTCAATTCGGCGGTTTTTTTTCATATCAAACGGCCTGGCGACCCCGTTGAAAAATGCTATTCTTTCGATCCCGGCGGGATGAAAGGTTCAATAGTAGCCAAATCATCCATTACTTTCGGCGTCCCCTCCCCCAAAGAACCCACCAAAAAAGAAGAAACACCGGCAGACCCGACCGTTGTGATCGGGACATATGCTATTTCCCAAAAAATCACTGAATCCAGGGAGGCCTGGTTAGGGAAGATGGGGTGGAGGGATAATCCCACCTGGTTTGATCTTAAAGTGAACGAACGCAGCGTTCCCCCGACGCCGCCGACGCCGCCGCCTCCTCCCGGAAAGACTGTTGTTGAAACGCCCATTAAGATAGAAACTACACCCGAAGTGCCGCCCATTTCCGGATTGCCCGCGGAAAAGACCTGTGACAAGTGCCGGAACAAAGTTAAAATAAGCGCCCGGTTTTGCAATCAATGCGGGTATGATTTTGAGCCGGCAACTGTTATGCCAACCACAGTCACTCAAACCACTCCCGCCCCCGCAGCCCGTCAAAATGACAAAAAGACCTGCGGCAACTGCGGCGCCCATGTCAACAAAGAAGCAATATTCTGTAATAAATGCGGGGGTGAACTTGAAAACACCTGTGGGAAATGCGGGGACAAAGTGATTTTGGGGGCAAAATTCTGCCCCATGTGTGGAAACCCCTTAGAATCCTCCTCCTCCCGGGACCCGGGAAAAACATTCTGCCCCTATTGCGGGAACGAAGTAAAGTTGCCGGCAAACTTTTGTCTCAACTGCGGCAAACCGATTAAATAATAATAAATAATGAATAATACAGTGATACAGTGAAGGAGAAAAAACATGAAATGTACAAATCCAAAATGCGGCGTTTATAATGAACGCGGTGCAAAGTTTTGTGAAAAATGCGGTACTCCAATAAAAAACCAGGGGCGCAAAGGCTTGTTTATTTTCCTGGGGATTATTGCGGCGCTTGCGGTTATTCTTTTGATACTCTGGAAAACCGGGGTATTTCCCAAAAAACAAACATCAAAAAATATTAACACCACGGAAATACATTCTAATGTACAGGCCGAAAATCCGTCACAGCAACAATCCACGGCAGATATTTCTTTACGGTTGCACGGTTCCAATACCATCGGTGAAAAACTGTCACCCCTCCTGGCCAGGGCCTTCCTGGAAAAAAGAGGAACCAAAAATATCACGGAAACCCCAACCGCACCGGATGAAAAGAAAATCCAGGGCACTATTAACGGGAAAACACAGGAGTTTGAGATTAAAGCCCATGGCTCGGAAACGGCCTTCACGTCCTTGTCGGAAGGGAAGTGCGACATCGGCTGTGCTTCCCGCCAGGCCAAGCCCGAGGAAGTGCAACAATTAAAAACCGCTAATATCGGCGACATGACCTCTTCCGGCTCGGAAATCGTTATCGCCATGGACGGCATCGCCGTGATTGTCAACCCCAACAACCCCATCGATAAACTAAGCGTGGAACAAATTGCTCAAATATTCAACGGCCATGTCACCGACTGGTCGAAGATCAATCCCGGCTTTTCAGGCGCCATAAATGTTTATGCCCGCGATGATAAGTCGGGGACTTTCGATACGTTTAAAAACCTCGTACTCAAAACCCAAAAAGACCCGGCCACCAATAAAGAATACCCGCTCGTAACCGGTGCAAAACGATTCGAATCCAGCGAGGAATTATCCCGGCAAGTGGTAAATGATCCCCGGGGCATCGGTTTTATCGGGTTGCCATATATATTGAACTCCAAAGCGGTATCGGTATACCAGGAAAATTCCACCCCCTTATATCCCACGGCCTTTACCGTGGAAACCGAGGACTACATTTTATCCCGCCGGTTGTTTTTTTACATCCCAGCCAAGCCGGGACCCGGCGCCAGGGAATTCGTCGATTTTGTCCTTTCCGCTGAAGGTCAGCAAATCGTTGAAAAGGTAGGATTTGTGCCCATAACGATACAGCTATTCCCGTCTCATATCTCCCCGGGTGCACCGCTCAATTATAGGAACTATGTAAGTGGATGCAAACGGTTATCCATCAATATCCGCTTTAAAACCGACAGCAAGGAACTGGATAACAAAGCGGTATGGGATTTAAACCGGTTGGTCGACTTTCTCAAAGCGCCGGAGCAGCGCACTGCCGTGATCGTATTGGCCGGGTTTGCCGATAATACGGGAACCCCCGACCATAATACCGTATTATCCAGGGAACGGGCCCAATCCGTACTGCAAAAAATGGCCCAATACGGTATCGGCGAACCCAAGTTCCTGGTCCTGGTGGATGGCTTCGGCCAGGAAGTACCCGTAGCCTCTAACGCAAGTCAACAAGGCAGGGATAAAAACCGCCGCGTCGAAGTATGGCTGAGAAAATGAAACCCATATATTCAAACTATTTAACCGAATTGAAACCCATTATCTGGTACGGCGAAGTACTCTATACCCGGTACCGGCAGTTGAGTTCCATTTTAAAAGAACGGTTGGGAGAGGAATATGCCTATTTCCTCGCGGAACCCTCTATTTCCACCGAAGCCATGCAGGGCAAAGCCAAAGCCCTGTGGTTTTCCGATTACGTCCATAATGCTAAACCTTTTTCTGCTTTATCGGACCGGCAGCAGCAAAAAGTCGGTGTCCGTTTAAAGCAAATTATAGAACAGGTCACCTGGTTGGCGAAGAAGCTGCAAACCGAGGAAAATATCCAGTCGAAGCAAATGGGCGAACTGCTGCAATTGGCCCTGGAAATCCCGGCCATGGATTATATATATGTCGAAGATGACAAAATTTGCCTGGTATGTTGGGGATTCACCTCTGACAAGGCCCAAAAAAATAATTTTAAGCTGACAAAGTATATAGAAAGTCTCATGCCGCCACCGACGCCACCGACGCCACCACCGCCACCGCCGCCTGCCCCACCCACCGAAAAAGATCCCGCTGCAGAAGAACCCCCAAAAGTTTCCCCTGCTGAACCTCCTCCCCCTGTAGCCGCTGTCAAAAAAGAGAAAAAGAAACGAAAATTCCCCTGGTGGTGGATATTGCTTCTTCTCCTTCTTATTTTACTCCTGGCCCTATTCATAACAAAAAGATTCTCCCTCCTCCCCCTGCTCCCGGGTCAGCCCGGCCTGGCCCCCATCGATTCTTCAAAAATCATCCCGCGGCCGGACGACCCTTTGAAAAGGCAAATCGTCTCCAATCGATTAACCGTGGTATTGGCCGCCGGCAGCGACCTGCGCCAATTTGCCCGGGACTTCAAAAAAAAATACCCGGAAAATGCTGTAAAATTCGTCGGCCATGACCCCGAACTCCACCTCCTCCAGGTGGAAATCCCCGCCAATCAACAGGAACAATGGAAAAAACGATTTGAAGAATTCCCCTTAGTAAAATATGTGCTCTACGATACCCTATTGACGACCGAATACATCCCCAATGATCCCGGTTTCAAAGATACCGACGTAAAAAAATTCTGGGGTCTCCTGGCCGTTCATGTGTTTGGCGCCTGGGACGTCACCCGGGGAAACCCGGGCATTGTCATCGCCGTAATCGATTCGGGTTTTGACCTCCGGCACCCGGAACTAACCGGGAAAAGTTTCAAGCCCTGGAATATTATCGCTAAAACCCCGGGAATCTCCGGCGCTTCGGCCATCATGTTACACGGGACCCATGTCGCCGCCACTGCCGCCGGTGTATCTGATAATGGCCAGGGAACCGGCGGCATTTGTCCCCATGCCATGATCATGCCGGTGCGGATCGGCGATGACAACGGCAACATCTCCACTACCTCTATTTATGAAGCCATCTTATACGCCGCCCGAAACGGCGCCCATGTGGCCAACCTCTCCATTGGAACCAATTTAGGATTGGATTTATCCAAACTTAGCCCGGAACAAAAAGAGAGTTTAATGCAACTGGTATACAAACTCACCCAAAAAGAGGCCCAATTCTGGGATGAAATTTACCGGTATGCGGCAGGGAAAGGATTAATCATCGTCCAGGCCGCCGGCAATATGAATTTCTTTTCCGACATCGACCCCATGAAGCGTTCCCCATATACCATTATCGTTGCCGCAACCGATGAAAGCGGGAAAAAAGCCGGTTTCAGTAATTATGGCAGCAAAACCACCCTCAGCGCCCCGGGCAATAATATATACGGCCCCGTACCCGGGGGAACCTACAATTATCTAAGCGGCACCAGTATGGCAGCCCCCATTGTCGCCGGCGGTATTGCCCTGCTAAAATCCGTCAACCCCAACCTTACCTTTAATCAAATCGTCGCCGTATTAAAAGAAACCGGCGCGCCCGTAATCGACCCCACCGGGACAGCGCCGGTGGGTCCCTTGATACAACTGGACCTGGCAGTCCGAAAGATCGAAGAAAGCCCATTGAGTCAACCCTGTCCCTGCCAGGATCAAATCGATGAACTGCGGCGTGAAATCGAAGCTTTAAAAGGAAAATCAACGGGAACAGCCCCGGAAGTATCCCGGCCAATGGTCATACCCAAAGAGAAGCCCCGGGACTTTAAGTTTGCGGCAGGACGGTGGAAAAGCAGTCATGATCTTTACAACCAACGCACCATGGAAAGGATTCAATTGTACTTCGATATCTCGTATAATGGAAACGGGAAATTAACCTTAGTCGAAGAAAACGGCTCCACCTGCACCGCCGGTATTGCCCTCGCCTTCGAACCGAATACCTTGGTCATCCGGCAGGACCAACCCGCCCAATGCGACAAAAACAGGGAATACATGCCTTATCATTTTGTTTGCCGTTCCCGGGACAACGGCGTCGCTGTCTGCACCGCCACCCCCAAAACCGGCACCGGCAAAACAAGTGCCTATTTTTACCTGGTAAAAGAGGAGTAAAAAACATGTCCCACCAATCCGAAGGTAAACCAAAATCGCGTCTTATCGAAACACGGGAACTCAAAAAAGTACGACCCATTTTCGAGGGTTCCGGGGAAGTGGTCCGCCGTTATGACCAGTTCAAAAAAATATTTGAAAAAACCGGTGAGTATCGACTGTTTGCCGAGCCTGTCATCGCAGAAGGTCAGCGGAATTTTATCAGTTGGTACACCGACCTGGAAGGAGATATTCGTTCGTATAACCACCTGGATGAAGAGGAAAAAGAGAAAATCAAAGGCCAACTCAAGCACCAGGTGGACCGGATGCGCCGGATGGCCGGCGAGCTCAGTAAAAATGAGACCTTTAATCGCGCATTGGATAATTCCCTGGAGGTGCCGGCCCTGGAGAACTCTGTTTTTTTTGTAGGGGACCGGGTCGTATTGGTGGAATGGGGGTTAATCAGGGATGAGTTCAAACCCCCGCGCGGGATCATCAAGAACCTCATCGCTGTCGAGCCGCCCGAAATCAAAACCGCGGCCATGCAAATTCAAACCGTATATCCCGATGGAGAACCGGCCCCCGGGGTATCCCTCGAAATTCGATACCCGGGGAATAGAATCGAAACCGAGACAGGTAGTGGTGGGATAGTCCAATTGGAGGATATCCCCCTCGAAACCGTTGTTGAGGTTAGGGTGAAACAGCAGCGTCAAGGGGACATCGAAAAGCAATTTACCTGTACCGGGATGGGGCAGTATCCGCCCATCGTAGTCGAGGATATGCGTGAAAAAGAGGTTATCCTGCCGCCACCGCCGCCGCCCCCATCGCCGCCTCCGCCCGAACCCGGACCGGGAATAGAAAAAGAAACAAAAAAGCGGGGCCTGTGGTGGTTATGGTTGTTATTATTGATATTGATATTAGCCGCACTAATTGCCCTGCTGCGTAACTGTCACTGCGGAAAGGAAACCGTGCCGCCAATTGTAGGGACGCCGTCTGTTCCCTTAAAGAATATTGCCATTACCGTCAGCGATGCCGAAACCGGGAACCCCATCGAAGGCGCCGGAATCACTGTGGGTCATGAGGGAAAGCGTAGCGACGGCAAGACCGATACCCTTGGCGTAGTGGAATTTCGCGATATGCCAGAGGGAACCGCTCTCACGGTGTTTGTCGCGGCCCCCGGATATGAGGAGAAAAGCGAAACCCTTACTTGTTGTACTTCTCATAAAATCAGGTTGAAACCTTTACCTTCACTAACACCAATATCTCCCTCAAAGAGTATTGTATTCACCATTCTCGATGCCAATACAGTGCAGCCTATTGAATCAGCCAAAGTCACTATAAGTTTTAACAACCAAAAAATCGACAAATATCGGA
>JAUPLE010000662.1 GCA_030837085.1 Acidobacteriota bacterium
TCCTATCCGTATGATGAAAAAACGCTGCAAGAGTTGAACCCGGAGCTTCCGCGTCCTTATCGCCGGGACACGAACCCGCACTTGAACCGGGCCTGGAAATGGAAATATAATCCCGGGTCTACGGCGAAAATACTTGATTCGATTGCTTTTTTATGTTCCCGGGAGCGTTTCCCATATCTCCAGCGGTTGTTAACCACCGGGAGTGCGTTTGCCTCTTTTCCCCGCGCGGATATCAAAGGGAGCACAATGTTAAATGGGAAAGAGATTGTATTTCGTTTGCGGAATTTCCAGGGGCATGATATCCCGGCGGGATTTTGTTCGTTGGTGGATGCATTCACGCATTCATACAATACGTATTTTGCTTATCTGGCCCTACACGACAACAATGGGCTCATGCTTGACAGCCAGGTGTACACGCACAACCGGTCGTTTATCAAAAAATCCCTGGTCCCGGTTTCCGGGGTTTACCGGGAGTACCCGGTTTTAGAGTATGCGGAGCGGTTGTTAATGAATCGGAAAATCAATCTATTAAACAATCTTTCCGGGACGCCGATTCATGATGGGTTGCAGCGGATGCCCAATGATGCGTTTGTGGCTATAGAATCCGTTTTCCCGGTGAATGCATATTCAGCGGCGGATATTGCCCATTATGCCATTGGCCAGGGAGATTTCCAGTTAACGGCTTTACAAAATGCATTAGTGGCATCTTCTATTTTAAATAACGGTGCGCTTTATTTTCCATCGATTATCGAATCAATAAGGTTACGGGAGCCGGATAACCGGCCGGGGCCGGCGATTATACCGGACCTGGAGAAAAGTAGAATCCAGGTATTCCCGGCGTATGTAGCGGGTGAGATAAAAGAAGCCATGCAAGCGGTGACGGTGCGAGGGACAGCCGGGGGCGTCTTTGGGGATTTGATGAAAGGCCGTGTGTTTTACGCCAAAACCGGGACGGCGGAGACCGGGTTTTCCAAGGATAATGCGTTATTTACCGGGTTTGTCAGGTTTCGCAATAATGAGTATGTGGTATTTTCGGTGATTGTACCGCGTTCCGGGTTAGGGGCGCGGATAGCGGGGAAACTCACGGCGCAAATCATAAGCGACATCATCGAATACGAAAACAAAAGAGGCAATCTGCTTTAAACTCACAGTCTTGCGATTTCTGCCACTGCTCATTACAGCATGAACTATAAAAAAATTTTATAAATTAAATATAGACAATGTTAAATTAATATGGTATATATATCTCTTAGTTGATATGCCGGAGGGAGACAATGATCGAATTCCAGAAGGTGTTGAACTTACCGTCCTGGTGGCCTGGAGATGTTGGAAGAATTGAGCAAAAACTGGCAGAGGAAATAAAAAAATGTAATTTTCCCCCCGATGAGGAGAAGTTAATTCTTTCTGCCTGGGAAATTGCCAAGAAGTACCACTCCCCCCAAACGAGAGCGGATGGAGTTGAATATGTCATTCATGTTTACAGGGTGACGCTTTCACTGATCTTGGAGTTTGGGGAATCGTCATCGGAGTTTATATTGGCTGCATTGCTCCACGATATCCTAGAGGATACAGGTTATACCTGCGAAGAAATGACAAAAGCTTTTGGAGATGCTGTTACGCGCCTTGTCGAAAGTATTACCAGGCGAGAAGGGGAAAACCGGCCTGCGAAAGGAGATCGAATCCAGGACAAATATTTTGAAAAAATTATAAAAAGCGGCGTGAACTCGATTAAATTGAAACTTGCCGACAAGCTGGACAATATTCGCGATGCCTTGAATCACCCCAAATTTGAAAAAAGAAGAATGTATGTCAGAGAGTGTCAAACCGTATTCTTACCTCTTATTAAAAAACTAGGGAGTCCGGTATTGGAGAGAAAAATCCATCAACTTTTCGAAGAGGCGATGCTCAATCATCCTTGTTTCATCGACCAGGTTTTACTCTTCAACCCGGTTTTAGATTACTGGCTGACCGGCGATAATATCAAAAGAGTAAAGATAACTTTAAATCATGAGTTTACAGCCGTCGATCTTGTAAAAAGCGTTTCGGCTGCTATTATTAATAAAATAGATGCCGAAAAAATCGGTGCATTACTCTACATTGCCGATTTACCGGCGTTTCTAAATAATCCCGCGAAAAAATACTACTGGGACCGGGTAAAGGGCCAGTTGAATGCATTGAAGGAATTATTGTCCCTGGATACTCCCCCGGCCTGGTTGAAGCCCATTTTAGAAACCCCGGAATATTTACTCCCGGTAATTCACTCCAGGCTCTTTATGCCGGCGAGCTGGCTTTTCCCTTTATGGCAGAAAGATTATGTTCAACAAATACTGGAATCCAATAAAGAAACATATCTATCATTGTTTGAAAGACAAATAACCGAAAAATGGGTCACTCGCCTCCGCTTGTTACTTATTTGTAGGGAAGCATTCTGGCGATATATAACAGGGAACGGTGAATATTCAGCCAGTCTCGTTTTGGCTGAAATAAAAAAAGCTGAACCGTCACTCGGTTTGGTGGAGTATCGGTTATTGGTTTCCATGCGATTATTGGCCGAATACCTGGAAGCGAAAGATGACCTGGGTATTCACCCCAATCAACTTGAGGAGAAGTTTTCAAAACTATGGATCCAGTTGAGCGAACTATATGGCCCCGGGTCTATACCCAAAACAAACAAAGTGGAAGTCATCGATTTCGATAAAGTCCGGCAGTTATGCCCGGGATTGGAAAATCCATTAGACGATCTCCGTGGTATCTTGATGGAATACATTGCGAAGAATATTGGAACCCATCCCATCGTATGGATTAATTTTAATACCCGCGAAATTGAAAAACGTCTGAAATTTTTCCGGGAAGCGCTTCATAAAGTCCATGCAAAAACACTTTTCAGTGATCTCAAGGGGATAGGTATTTATGTACAACAGGACCTGCTTGACGATATCTTTGTGTTTACAATCGAGCCGGATAACTGGGATGCAGTGAAAGATAGGATACCGGAAATCAGCGATGCAGAACGAACCGAAATACAAAATAAAAATTATTCCGCGGCGGCAATTTTCGATGTCTTGTTGATGAGAAAGCTTGAGCAGGGGGTGAAAGAACCAATATGGGCGCCCCGTGTGTATCGTATTCTCGACACCATGTCCGATTTTGATCCGTTAAATGTCCAGCCGCTTACGGTTTCATTCCAGGCGGAAGAAAAGATAAAAAACAATATCGTATATCTCCCGATTCCGCCCCTGGAAGAAAGCGCTGAGCAAATCCAGGCCA
Organism: Acidobacteriota bacterium; assembly: GCA_030837085.1. Lineage (GTDB taxonomy): Bacteria > Acidobacteriota > Aminicenantia > UBA2199 > UBA2199 > JAKAGC01. The sequence goes on from JAUPLE010000662.1 coordinate 3,268, forward strand.
AGAGAAAAGAAATCGTGGCCCGGTACATCGTTACCATGATTTATAACTACGTTGTCACCCTGGGAATTTATTCGGCGGCAGTGGATTGCTCACCCCTGGATGAAAATAAAGTGAAACTCGGTTTTACCAATAATGAGTTGGAACACATGCTTTGCCGGTGGGCCGAAACGCTTGGTTACGAAAAAAACTATGGCAGATTCCTGGAAGATTTTAATTTTAAAAAATTCTCCGTCAAAGCTGCTCTCTGCCCCCGGGAGAGTACCGGGTTTGCAGTCAAAGATATTACCGGGTATGGCTCTTTTCTTGGGATCGATATCGGCGGAACATATATAAAAGTAAGCTTATTCAGGAAGGGAGAAATAGCCTTTGGTAAGAATCAGCTCTTAACCTTTAAAACGTTTGAGCAAAGCGATGGTGGACATGTGCCTGTGGACGCATTTTGTAATCGAATTATAAGCGAAGTGGAAGCGGGTTTTAAAAAACGCGGCCCGAAAAGTAATTTTAACTGGGAGAAACTGGATGGCGTCGGGATTTCGTGGCCCGGGGCCGTGAGCGGTTCAAAAATTATTGCGACTTCAGGGGTTCTGCGGAGGCTTTCGTTTCAAGAGGGAGGGAAAACCGTAAGTTTACACCAGGATTCTTCTCCCCATGATATCCA
>JAUPLE010000663.1 GCA_030837085.1 Acidobacteriota bacterium
ATATCAAATCCAATCAGGCATCCTTACGTTAGAAACGACCCTGACAATGGGTAAAATGGATATGAAAACCAAAGCCGTTGTCTATTTTGATGATTTCGGCATGAAAGAGTGCCGGGATACATATGATCTTAATGGCGCGGTCAAGGAATCGTTTTTCAGCGACGGGAAGGATTTATACCTGGTGATCTATGCTGAGAAAGCGGCTTATAAGCGCGGCCCGGCTTTCCGGGGCACTGAGTATAAGTTTGATTGGAACGAAATTGCGCCGTCGGGAAAAGCAAAAAAGCTGCCGAATATGACGGTGCTGGGGAAGAATTGCGAGGCGTTTGAAATGAACGACAAAGGAAATATCAGCACCTTTGCCGGTTGGAACAATGTTTGTTTATATTTAGCGACCAAGCAACCCAGTATGACTGTTGTTTCCAAAGCGGTGAAATTCGAGGAAAACGTAAAGGTCCCCGCGGAAAAATTCAAAATTCCCGCCGGATTTGTCTTGAAATAACTATAGATTAAAGAAGGTAGTGTAGTCGTGTAGGGAACAGGCAGCGCCTGTTCCCTACTTCTTATTATTTTCAATTCCTATCCATTTCGGCAAGTTTCATGCAATCGGTCCTGAATTGATCGATTTCCTCTTTTGCGGTGCCGGGGAAAAAAGCCTCTAATTTCTCATCCGGTAACGAATTTAATTTGGTTAAAGCATTATTCACCCAACCATCGATTCTCGTTATAATTTCAATATCTTTTAATTTCTCCCGGAATTTATGTTCATATCTATCCAGGATATAAAGGATATTCCCATATAAAGGAGAATCCATAAAGCTCCGCAAGTCCATCTTAGGTTGCAGATCCACGAAACTCTGCAATGTCATAAAATCCCTAACCGCCCACAGATCGAAACATGCGGAAATATCAAGGCGTTTCACAAACTTCCGGGTGTCCAGGAATCCTAGTATTTCCTTAAGTTCTGGGAGAACCAGGAGATCCATGGCTTCCAGGGTATATGGGAAATTATTGAAATTAAGGAGAAATAGGTATCTTATTAATAAATGGGGAGATTTTAACTTTCCCAGTGCATAGCTAAGATCAAGCAAATTTTTCCTGAGGGCAATAATCAACGGGATGCTGTTGTGATTACGGTAAAGAAAGTCTATGGCCTCTTCCCGGGTAATGTTAGCTTTTTTTTCAAATTCAGCGATTCTTTCTTTAAGGGCAGTCACCAGTTTAACTCCTTCTTCCGGCTCATCCATGGCGACATCGTGTATGATGGAACTTCCTAAAGTTTGCACCAGGGGATGCCTGGCATTGTAAAATAAATCCCAGGCCTGGTTTTTGAATCGCGCGGCATACTTGAAAAGCGGATAATGGATATAAAAATAAATGATCATTTTTTCTATATCCATTTTTGTACTTTGAACATTTTGGGTATCAATTGAACCTTGTTCATATTGGGTGGCGGCGAGAATTTGTAATACCTGTTGGGCGAATTGGATTTCGGCGGCGTTTTGCATTTTTTCCTCGGCGATATTCAATAAACAATTATCCCAGAGGCGCATTTGCTTCCAATATTCTTTTTCTACCAGGCCCTGGATAATCTCGTTAAAAAATTGCCGGGTAACATTTTCCTCAGCCATATTAACGAATAATTTAAACACTTCGGTCCAGTTATCGTCATTCCTGTATCCCAACATTTGAGTATAATTGCTATTCCTGGTAAAATACCAGGCCACCAGGTATTCCTGGAAAGTAACATGGGTGAAACCGTATTGGTCGTCTACTTTGTAGATTAAACCGGTTTTTTCGACTATATCATCCAGCAAGGAAGACAGTTCCTCCACATCTACCAGTTCGTGCAAGGGGGCATATATTTCGGCAAAGCTCATTTCTTTGCAATTATTTTCCAGGAGTAAAGTAGCAATGTGGGATAAGTACTCCATGACTTTTTCTACCGAAGTCTCATCATTTGCGGGGAAACGCTTATTTTCCAGCAGTTTTATCGTAACGCGAAAGACTTCCCGGCACAAGTCAGACAGTTTGTCCGGCAGCAGGCCCCGGACAGAGAAAACAAGAGCATTCGTGGTCAAGCACAGGGGTTTCTCCGACAATCGTAGATAGATTTTGTTATTATTATTTTTAATAATATTCATTATATCCTGGCATTTACCCTGGGCTTTTTTCTCCGCATCTTCAATGCGTTTTTGGTCGGGATATGCTAATTTATTAATTTCAACGCTGCGGAACCACTTTTTAAGGAAGTTGTTGATATCCTCCATAGTGAAATCCTGGACTGCCAATATTGGTATCGGGGGATTGAAATCCGGCAAGCAAGAGTCATCAAATCCGGTTTTACGTGTGGTAATCAACAAAACATTTTTCCGGATGTCTTTGGCTTGCAGCCATTGAGTTACATTGCAGCGGTCTTCATCGGCTTCCTTTTTAAGCCCGTCAAAGAGAAACAGTATGTTGCCGGCCTCAAATTCCTTATCGAAAAAAGAAAACTTAAAGCCTGCTTTTTCTAATCTTTTGTGCACCAGGGTCTGGAGGTTAGCTTCTTTACATATGTCGGCCAGGTCCAGGCCGGGTTCATCCAGGGAGATATATACCGGGATGAAACGGGAAAAGAAGTTTTTCTTACTGGAGACACATTGCAGCGCCAGCCATTTCATGAGCGTGGTTTTTCCGCTGCCGGCTGATCCCAGGATGGCTAACCTCAAAGGTTTTTTTTCTTTCCGGGATTCTTTATAAAGGGCCTTGGATATTGAAACAAAGTCGTTGGCGCTTTGGTTATTCCCCTGCGATTGGGTAGAAAACCATGGGTTGTATTTTCCCACCCGGGTTCTTATATAGATTGCTTCCAGAGGTAATAAGGGAACCAGTGAGCCGGTTTTGGGGAAATCAATATATTCGAATTTTTGAGCGATAAATTGAAGGTAGGATTTCTTTTGTCTCCGGCGTTCAGAGTAGTTCAGGATTATTTCGGTTAGTTTTACCAAACCGCCGATGCTTAAAATCCATCTTAATATCTCTATTAAAATTGTTTCCATTTCTTTCCTCTCTTCCTTCTTATTTTTTTATACCATCTATCCTTACCAAAAAAATATATCAAAATAGGATAGTATAAAAAAATATTTTTTCAACAAAAAAAAATTTTTTTCTTGAGACATGGGAAAAACGGGTCAGGAAAGTAGTGTTTTAATCGGCCATTTCGGTTTTTACCAGGGCTTCGAATTTATCTCTGATTAAAGACGCCAGTCCCGGGTCCATAAAATCATAATAATCGGGGATTCCCAGGCAATGTATCTGCCCATGCGCAGAAAAAACCGGGTAATTCTGTTGAATCCACCGGAGGTGAAATTCTTCCATGACCACGATGTAATCGGCCCACGTCAATAATTCCAGGTTGACCTGGGTCCCGGCGTCTTCATCCACTCCCGCGGACTTTACCTGGAAACGGTTATCGTGCTTATACAACTCCTCGGCGGTCCTGCTGCGCATTTTATTATAAGTACAAACAAAAAGTATCTTCACTTTCTTTTTCATTTGAGTTTGCTCAAACAAATTTTAGGGGTTAAATATAGCATAATAAAATTTTTTTGTAAAATATTTAGGTACATCTCCATAAACCGAGGTGTTTACTGGGAAAATAACCGCTTTTTCATGATGCATAAAACTTTCAGGCACATGCACGGAAATTCCTTACCAATGTAATCAATTCTCTATTTTCCAATCCTTCGTGACACAGGATAAACTTAACGAGTCCGTTGCTGCTGCCATGAAAATACCATATAGGTGTAGGGTTTTGATTCATCAAATCCAAAAATGTGAAGGGCTTGATAAATCAAGCCCCTACATGATAAAT
>JAUPLE010000664.1 GCA_030837085.1 Acidobacteriota bacterium
AAACAAAAAGGTTAAACCATGGCCAGGTATATACTGAAACGTGAAACCGTAGCCGATGTGGGTCAGCGCATAAAAGAGGCGCGACTGCAATTGCGTCTACAGCAAAAGGAGATGTCCGCAACACTGCAAATGGCGCCCAGCTACCTTTCAGAAATCGAAGCTGGCAAAGCCAACCCAGGCCCTGAATTTTTCCTAAAAATGGTCTACGAATACAATGTAAATCCCAATTACCTGTTCCTGGGCATTGGCGATATGTTCTTCGGCCCTGAACGAATATTGAGAACAGAAGACTATGACATGGAAGATGGCCATGTTGATTCAGTAGAAAAGCTGTTTTGGGTAATGGAAAGCTCGCCTTACTTTAAAAACAACATACTTTCCTATGCCAGCCGTTTTTTCATTGAAAACGAGGAATTCCTCAAAAAAAGTATAGAGAAATATAGACCTAAAATAGAGAAAGGCAAAGAATAATCCCAGGTAGAGTTTTGATTTTTTCGTGATTCAGAACAAAGTCCAGGCTCAAAAAAAAATAATTTTTTCTCTTTACATTTAAATCGCCATATGGTATATTTGAAATTCCTTAAGGTGAAACGATGAGTTACATTGGCGATGAATTCGAAAATACTTGGTTTGGATTTGCTGTGTATACAAGAGTCGGTATCCTTGCTTCCGGGCATCGTGGTAAAGGGGGGCACCCGTATAATTCGCCCTGGACCTGTTTCGTAGGGTCAACCGCTAGCCTGTTACTCCAACATGTGAACGCCAACGATTGGCCAGCAACCCTGGCGATTTTAGGTGAAACGCCGGGGACATTCAACTTAAACCCTGGGAGAAGCAGCGCAAGGGTTAGCCTGATGACCGAAAGGCATAGCCTGACAACCGCAAGGCATAGCCTGGAGACCGCAAGGCATAGCCTGACGACCGCAATGCATAGCCTGACGACCGCAATGGTTAGCCTGGCGGCCGCAAGGCATAGCCTGACAACCGCAAGGCATAGCCTGATGACCGAAAGGCATAGCCTGACAACCGCAAGGCATAGCCTGATGACCGCAAGGCTTAGCCTGACAACCGCAAGGCTTAGCCTGGCGACCGCAAGGGTTAGCCTGACAACCGCAAGGCTTAGCCTGACGACCGCAAGGCTTTTCACCCCATTCAATCCTGTCCACGTGAATAATCAAGGTTTTTCAGAAATGCATAATATAAAAACAATACGAATAAAAGGAGAACAACCATGAATGCAACACCCACAAAAATTATAACACTGATCGGGGATAGTTTGATCGGCTTTACAAACGCCAAAGATAATGAAATTATCTTAAGCCAGATAAGCGAAAAGGGCTATAGCAGCTCTAAAATGGAGCAACTACTGGGAATCAATACCCTGGCGGATGAAAAATTTCATGAGTTCGAGGTAAAAGATGGCGAACGCATCCAGGCAATCCTGGATTTCGAGGCAAAATACACCGAAGAAATGAATTATTACACGAGTGACCGTAAACTGGCCTTCCAGATCTTCGGCGGCGAAGCAGACAGAGCCATACGTAACCAGTTGGGCATCGATATGCTCCTTAAAAAAAATTTAAACGGTTTCATCGAGCAAGCCCAACAATTTTATGGGACCAATTTGAAGAAAAAAGAGATACTGTCACGTTTAGATGAGTTTGCCATGACCGAGGAAAAAATAAAAGAAAGATTAAATGGTCTTGCGGCGCTGCGGGTTTTAGACGATATAGTAGAAACCAAAAAAGGTCAGGCCGCCGTCGCCCTAAAAGAGCGGACTGAATCGTATGATAAATTAAGGGTAGCCTGGCATAAGTTTAAAACCGTTTGTCTTATTAAATTTGAGAAAAATCAAGAGCACTTGAAATTCTTAAATATCAAGCCGCCGGCGGTAAGAACCACCAAAAAAACAACAAGTAAAAATTCCAATACCACTACCACGGTAAAGGTTGAAATGCCGGCCGATATGGAGTAACAGCCGTTACAGTTTAGAAGGTAATTTACTCTGCCAGGAGAGTGATGATGGTTTTGCGCAGTTCCTCTCCTTTCAGGTCAAAAGAGCGTAAAAATCCTTTCTTATCGATCAACCAGAGGGAAGGAATCGAATTGACCCTATAGCGTACCACCGTGGGATCGTTCCAGACCTGGCCGCTGCAAGACATCTTCCATTCCAGGTTGTTTTTTATGATATATTCTTTTAATTTCTGTTCATTGGAATCCAGGCTAATACCAATTATTTCAAAGCCTTTGGTTTTGAATTCCCCGTAGATTTTTATTAACTCCGGCATTTCCTCCCGGCAGGGCTCGCACCAGGTGGCCCAGAAATCCAACAGCACCACTTTTCCCCTTTGTTTTAACAGGGTAAAGTCGTCGCCGTTCAACAATTTCACTGAAAAAGGTCTGGCCGGGTTTCCCAGGCCGACAGCCACTTTGATAGTTTCGATGATTTCGTAAAATCGCTCTTCCTTTGCCAGTAAGTCGTACTGTTTGTCGGACAGGATGCGGTAACTGATGAATCCCCGGCTCACCGCATCTTGAAGCGCATCCAACGCATCATCTTTACTGCCCATTCTCAAGCACACATGCATGATGTTGATGGCGTCCCAGGGGGATTTGGATTTGGCAATGTTATCTTTTTTCCGGGCTGTTTCCAGGGCTTCTGGCAATTTGCCCCAGCGGAACAGCAGGTCGAACCTGGCGGCCAGTAGTTCTTCGGTTTCACCGGACCGTTTTATTTCCTCATCGATAAACGCCAATGCATCATTGTATTTCTTCTGGTCCAGTAAGATCTTATATTTTAATTTCATCAGATCCTGGCTGACGCCGAAATCTTTCATAGCCTTTTCAATCAGAGGTAGGGCCTCATCATATTTTTGTTGTCCATAGAGCCGGTAAATTGTTTTAAGTGTTTCCTCGCCCTTTTGGTCCGCGGCCAGGAAAGGAACCGCCAATAAAACCAGCAGCGCGACGATCAATATTTTTTTCATTTGCATCTCCTTATCCATCCCTAATTATAATATTAAAAAAACTTTTTCACAAGTCTGTGTGTTCCGTGTTTTCCGTGGGCTCTTTTAGTTGGAAAGAATCGCAATGATATGGTATGATGTAACCTACGGATTCCAAATTAAACGAACGAGGTTAAATTAAAAATGAACTATATGGATTTTCACTGTCACCTGGATATGAAAGCCTTTGACCATAACCGGAAAGAAATCGCCGCGGAATTCTTTAATTCCGGTTACTCCAGGTTGGTCACCGCGGCCGATCCCTATGAAGAAAACTCCTTTACAAAAACACAGGAAATTCTTTCCTATCATAAAAATATCTATTGTACCGCCGGCGCGCATCCCCACGGCGCAGACCGTTATACCCCGGCCATTGAAAAAAGCATCCTCCGCTTTATCCCGGAAAACCGCGCCGTCGCCGTAGGCGAAGCCGGACTTGATTTCCATTACAACCTTTCCACCCCGGAAAACCAATTAAAGGTTTTTAAACGGCAAATCGCCATTGCCCAGGAACTGCAAATGCCCCTGGTGATTCATTCGCGGGAAGCCGAAACATTAGTGTTGCAAGCCCTTGAAGAAGCCAAATTCCAATTCCCGGTGGTGTTTCACTGTTACACCGGCAATATGAAGGACGCGCGGGAAATTTTAAAACGTGGGTTTTATCTCTCTTTTTCCGGGATTGTGACCTTCAGGCAGAAGAAGACCGATTACTTGAGGGACATTGTGCGAGAGACCCCGTTGGATAGATTGTTTACAGAAACCGATTCGCCTTATTTAGCGCCCGAGCCTTTCCGGGGGAACCCCAATACGCCGCTGCTGGTGCGTTATGTGGCGGAAAAGGTCGCGGAGTTAAAAGGGGTCCCGGTAGAAGAACTGAACCGCTGCGTTAATGAAAATTTTGAACGTTTAATCAAGGGGGCGCTTTTGTAAAAGCGCCCCCTTGACCCCCGCAAAACTTTTGATTAATAAAAGTTTTTGCCCCGCTTTTTTCAAAAAGCGGGCCGCCGGAGGCAACATCTTCTATTAACTAACGTGGGAACGATAATATTGGCCCAGGATTTCCGCTACTTCAGGACGGGCAAACTCCACCGGCAGGGGCTCCCCTTTGGAAAGCATCTCCCGCACTTTCGTGCCGGACAACATCACGAAATCATCCTTGCCGTGATTCTCCACCTGGCCCATCATTACCACTTTATTCAACTTCTTAGACCAGGCCGTATGATCCGCTTTGAAGATTTCGATCTCCAACGCTCCCTTCGGAACCTCTTTATCGAAAATAACCTGGGCGTCAAAAGGACCATAATAATTACCGACGCCGGCGTGGTCCCGGCCCACGATCAAATGCGTACACCCACTGTTCTGGCGGAAAATCGCATGAAGCACCGCTTCCCTGGGACCCGCATAAAGCATGTCAAACCCATAACCCGTTATCAAAACCGTATCGGCCGGGAAATAAAGCTCTACCATCTTGCGAATCGATGCATCCCGCACATCCGCGGGGATATCACCTTCTTTCAATTTCCCCAACAGCATATGGATCAATATCCCGTCCGCGCCCGTGGCGTCCTTGGCCATCTTACATAACTCTTCGTGCGCCCGGTGCATCGGATTCCGCGTCTGGAAAGCCACCACTTTTTCCCAACCCATTTTCGCCATTTCTTCCCGGATATGGTAAGCCGTACGGAACGTATCAGGGAACTCAGACTCAAAATAAGAAAAATTCAATACCTGGATGGGGCCGGAGACGATGTAGTTTCCAAGGGAAGTAAAAGTCGCTACCCCGGGATGAGCCGGATCGGTAGTGCGAAAGATTTTTTCCGCCACCAGGCGAATTTGTTCGTCGGTTGCTTTTTCGATGGCCGCAATTTCCTGGATAGCCAGGACCGGGTTGCCTTCCACATTCGGATCGCGCAAGGCGATACGTTTGACATTGGCAATCGTGGAAGTATCTTTCAAAATGTTTACAATGGGGACAGGCCAGAAAAGTCCGGCGCCCGTGTGCATGTTTTCCGCTACCTGGAGAGTGTCTTTTAGATTCATATAACCCGCAAGGGGGGTGAAATACCCGCTGCCCAACATAACCGCATTGGCAGCCGCGGCAGAACTAATAATGATGGAAGGAAGGCCCAGGGCTTCTTTTTCTAATTCCCTGCGCTGTTTTTCATCCATTACGTATAGAGGTTTTAAACGGTCGGAACCGTGAGGTTTAATCATAGTAGACTCCTTAGTATATCGTTGCTTTTCATTGAATTTTAGCGCTGTTGCGACTAATTTCTTTTAGACCTAATTATAACCCATTAACGCTTAATGTCAAGAAATCCTGACAAAAATGCCCGCGAAACACAAGAAAAGCCGAAAAACACGAAAAAAATATTTCTTGTTTGTATTTTTTTTATTGAAATTTTGCCTGGGAAATAATATAATATAGGTCCAGGCAAAATATTGATACTTAGGAGAAGGAAAAACAATGGATAAACGTAGGAAAAAAAGAATTAAAGTTCATCAATTGGCCCGGATTAGCGGCAAATTGGGGGTAATGAACAACGTATCCAAGGAAGGATTACAGGTATCCACAGCCTTGCTACCGGAAAATAGAAAAATCGATATATGCTTTGAAGCTCTTGGTGAGGAGATAACGGTTAGGGGGATTGTCCAGTGGTTCCGGCGAAAAACGTCTTTGCAAAGCCTCCACGAATTGGGAGTTGTTATCAAAGACCCCCCACCCCGGTATCATCAGTATGTGGAAAGCCTTGATGCTTTTTAATTTCCCCTGGATTGTTTAAAATAGCTGGGTGGAAATGGAATATCGTTAATATCTGATGAAGTGGATTGATTAACCAAACCATAGTAGATACGACTTTTTAATTTTCTATTGAAATTTTTTTCAAAAACCTTTATACTATCCCCTGGTAATTAAACTCGAAAAAATGTAATAGAATAAATGATGACAAAGCAGACACAAACTGAGATATTGTTGGTAGAAGATGATGCGGGCCATGCCAAACTTTTGCGTAGGGCATTTAGAGGGCAAGAGGACCGCTTCAACATCCATATAGTCAACAGTCTAAAAGCGGCCCGGGAATTCCTGGCCGAAAATTCCCCCGGTATTATTTTAGCAGACCTGGTTCTCCCGGACGGCAGGGGTATGGACCTCCTGTTACCCAGGTCGGATGAATTACAATCTCCCGTTGTGGTGATGACCAGTTTCGGTGACGAGACAGTGGCGGTGGAAGCCATCAAGTTGGGCGCCCTGGATTATGTAGTAAAATCAAGCGATACAATGGAAGCCATGCCGCGAATTATTCAGCGGGCCCTGCGGGAGTGGGAACATATCCTCAAACAAAGACAGGTGGAAGAACAACTGAAAAAACTAAACGACCAACTCATTGATGCCAATAAAAAACTGGAACGGCTCGCTAACCTTGACCCATTGACCGGGGTAGCCAACAGGCGCAATTTTATGGAAACCTTTGATAAAGAATGGAAAAGAGGCTGCCGAAGCAAACTTCCCCTGGCCCTGATTATGATTGATGTCGATTTTTTTAAGGCATATAATGATCATTACGGTCACCAGGCCGGCGATGAATGCCTGAAAACAATTGCCTCGCTGCTGAATGAATCCTTGGGAAGGTCTGGTGATATGCTGGCCAGATACGGAGGCGAAGAGTTTATGATCATTCTCCCGGGAACGGATATCGATGGAACGGCAGCAGTGGCTGAACGGTTGCGACGGAAGATCGAAGCAGCGGAAATGCCCCACCTGACGTCGACTATCAACGATTTTGTGACGATCAGCCTTGGAACGGCGACAATGGTTCCCAGCGCCCGGAAAAACCCGGATTCACTCATTGGCGCCGCGGACGAGGCGCTTTATAAAGCCAAACGAAACGGCCGAAACCGGGTGGAAGTAATTTAACTAAAAAACCTCTCAATCGCTGGCGTCACATCTACCAGGCTGTCGATGCTTTCTCTCAACTCATGAGTCCGGTTTCCCCACACCACCAGGGGAACTGGGTTACGGGTGTGAGCCAGGGTAACGCCGTCCTCGATATTACCGTGATCGCTGGTTATCAACAACGTATCTCGCTCTTTATCCATAAGGGAAATCAACCGGCCCAATAAGCGGTCCAATTGCTGAACCAACTGGACCCGTTCGCTGAACGTGTTGCGGTGGCCATAGACATCCGTTTGAAAATATTCGTAAAGCAGGAAGTCGTATTTTTGCGATACGTTAAATAAAATCTCCCCTGCTTTTTCCGGGCTGAAAACCGGTAGAGAAGGCGGCAGAATCCCAGGAAACGCCGCTGTCTTCAAGAGATCATTTAGTTTCCCTGATTTTTGGGCCTCTTCAAGACCCTGGACCAGGGAAAGATTCGAATAATCCTGGAAGAGGGCATTTTCATGGGTGATATCGTTTTCATCAAAGGGCGTTAACTCGTTGACGATGCTCATACACGTAGTGACAGAGATTCTTTTTTTGAATAAAGCAGGGAATTCCTCGGAAAAGTGAAAACTCCCGTCTTCATGAATATCGATATGGGGCTGGGTAAATAGTTGGGCGTGAAAGGGATAGGCGTTGATGTAGCGGGCGTTAAGATTTTTGTATCTTAAAAGGGAGAGGAGGTTTTTTTCTTTCAGTATCCGGCGCATGGTTTTATCCGGGTAACTACCTTTATGTTCGTTCAGTAGGGCCGGGATGTTTTCGCCGGTGAAAAGAGAAGTTTGACCCGTGGCGCTTTGCGGTATGCCTTCTACTCCCAGTGTTGCATTAATGGCTTTAACCGGTGTGCCGTCAGGCAAGCATTGTTCCGTGCTATTCACTGTATAAAAAGGAAGAAATGCAGACTGTGCGGTGAAGAAGGGATTGCTGTGCACTTTATCCCCGATGCCGACGCCGTCGAGAAAGATAAATAATAAACGTTTCATATCCTATTATACACCATTTTTAATAGAAATACCTCTTAATTCTCCATGCAAATGCGCTCTGACCCCGCGGAGATAAATCCTGGCCGCATCCAAGTACAAATGGGTCAGCCCTGAAAACAATAATTGACCTCTTGTAGATTAATATGATAAAATAATAATGTAACTTATTACTCGAGTAAGAGGAGGTTTTAAAATGGAGTTTTACGAAGTCATCAAGAAACGGCAGGCCATAAGGATATACAAATCCGATCCCATCCCTGGAGATACGTTAACCCGGGTGTTGGAAGCTTTCAGGGCCGCGCCTTCCTGGGCCAATACCCAGGCATGGGAAATCGTCCTGGCCATTGGCCCTGGCGTAAAAGAACAATTACAAAAGACTGTGTCCGAGCATAATCCCGCTTTTACTGCCATCAAGGATGCGCCCCAGGTCGTATGCGCCATCGGTATTACCGGCCGTTCCGGGTTTTACAAAGGGAATGCTGCGACCCCTAGAGGCGACTGGGTTATGTTCGATCTTGGCATCGCCACCGAACACCTGGCATTGGCCGCGGCAGCCGAAGGACTGGGTACTGTTCACGTGGGTATGTTCGATTATCAAAAAGCCGGGGAAATCCTGGGTTTACCAGCCGATCGAACCGTAATCGAACTGATCCCCATGGGCTATCCCGCTTATACTCCCCGCATAGTTCCCCGCAAACCCCTGGAAGAATTCGTTTTCAAGAACAAATACGGACAAAAATAAGATACGCAACTATGCGGTTTTCTTCGCGTGCTTTCGCGTTCTTAGCGGCTTATTTTAACTAGCCACACTCTTGGGATTTTATCTTCGGCCATAAAAAGAAATAAGAAAATCCTTTAGAAATAAAGCCCCTTTAAGCTCAGCTTTTCCTACGCCCTGCAAACGGAAACCAAACGCATACTGCGGTTTCTCCGCCGGGAAAAAACCGGATAGGATGGCGTCCAGTCCCAACTCTTTCTTCCCTGACGTCCCGGTCTTGAGCGCCACCTGGACAAAATCCACCCGCGAACGTTCGCCGGTTCCGTTTTTATCCTCCACCACACGGATCATGGCGTTTTTTATCTTCGTGAAAACTGCCGTGTCACTTGAAACCGTGAGCAGTTCCCCCGGATGATTGTAATACGCCAGGTTCAACAGGTTCTTCTCGTTTTTAATGAGATAGGGCGAATAAATAGCCCCATTCTGTGCAATAATCGCGGAAAACAATGCGGTGTGAAACGTAGTGACCGTAATGTCACCCAATCCCACGGATAAACTGGCCAGCGAATAAACACTGGATCCCGGTTCCTTAAAGACCCCGGTTTTGAAATCGAAATAGCGGTCTCTTAAACCACCCTTATTCCCGGTATTAAAATAAAACGATTTAAAAACATTGGCCAGTCTTTTTTCACCCACCAGGATGCCCATCCTGGCAAAAGACAGGTTACAGGAAACCACCAACGCCTCTTCATAATCTTTAACCAGGTTGTGCTTGATCCAGTCGTAAAAAATTTTTTTGTCCAGGGTAAATGAACCGCTGCATTGGAAAGGGAAAATATCCTTGCCGCCGGATTGCAGGTACGCATACAAGGTGAGGAGCTTGATGATAGAACCCGGTTCATAGGGTTCCGAAAAAACCGCGTTTTCTCTTATACCATCCTTTCTGGTTTCATCTCCCAGGGAATTGGAATAGGCCGCGGCAATACTACCGTCAGTCAAATTAATTAAAAGAAAAGAGCCATGATAATTACCATTCTTAAACAATTGGTGAAGTTTCTCCTGGAGTGCGCGGTCAATGGTGAAACTGAAAAATCTCAGGTTCTCTTTGATATGTCCACCGGTGTTGAAGGAGTTCAGGGTATCGAAGGCATCGAAAGACATACCCGGGGTTAACGAGACCGTTCTCCCTTTCTGCACATCATAATAGGCCATGGGTTGCCCATTTATATCGAAAATATACGCGATCTTCCCCACTTTCATATCATTGTTGATTTTATCAAGGATAGACAATTCCTGTCTGTGCTTTTCTCTTTCTGTCGCGGGCATCTGGCCCATGGCCGCCAGGGACCCGCTAAAATCCAACATTGCTGCGCTGTACATGGCTTTATAAAATAACAGGCCGGATTCGTCCGGCGCCCTTTTCACTTTCAGCAGGTAGGCAACATAGACTTTAAGCTCCCGGTACTGGGCATGATCGGAAAAGTAGTCCAGGAATTTTTGATAATCAACCAGGGAATTAGCCGAATCCAGTGATTCCAGGCCGGCTCGGGCGCTTTCGATGCTCGCGCGGTCACCGGAGGCAAGCTGCAGCAGGGCCTTTAATTCCTTTTTGGCATCTTTATGGAAAAAAGAACCCTCACTGGCTTTGAATTTTTCCTCGGCTTCGGCGCTTTTGTTGTCCAACAACAGTTGTTGAACCGATTTTATTTTCCCAGCGTCCCTGAAGTTGGCGACTATAAGATAAAGACCCAAAAGCAAGAGTATCACCACGGCCACTCGTATTCTTTTTAAAAACTGCTTTCTTCTCCTTTCTCTAAAAGAAAATGTAACTCCTTTGTAATCAATTACCATTTTTTATTCCTTTCCTCCGAAAAAATTTTTTTCCAAAACTTCTGCCATAGTATGTAAGATAAAAAGGTGCATTTCCTGGATCAACGGCGTGTCCTGGGAATTCACCGCGACAATTACATCCAGGTCCAGTTTCTCCAGGGCGGCTTTATTTTGCCCGCATAAAGCGATTGTGTCCAGGTTCATCTCTTTTGCTGTTTTAAAGGCTTCCAGGACATTGGCCGATGCGCCGCTGGTAGTAATGCCTACTACGGCATCGCCCTTTTGGCCAAGCGCCTCCAATTGCCTAGAGAAAATGAACCTGAAATCCGAATCATTGGCAATCGAGGTGATATTGGCCACATCCGCCGTCAATGCCAGCGCGGGCAGCGCCTTTCGCTCAAAATAAAATTTATTCACCAATTCCGCTGCCAGGTGAGAGGATTGGGTAGCAGAACCCCCATTGCCGAATACCAGGATTTTTTGGCTTTTTTTCAAAATATTTTCCATGATCTCAATGGCTTTAAACAGGCTCCCGCACTGTTTTTGATCCTCCAGGAAATTTGAAAATAGTTCCCTTCTTAACGAAATTTTCTCTTCAAACCAGTTGACTTTTTCTAACAACATTGGTATCCTCATATCTACTTAATAAATTTTTTATCTGAAAGAAACCAGTTGACATTGTATCATATCTTTGATAAAAAATCATATTAAGGAACAAAAGAATTTGAAACAACAAAGTAAAACAAAATAAATCGTAACAAGGAGATAAACAAATGTCGTTAGTTAATGAATTAATCGAAAAAGTAAAAGCAAAGAACCCCGCGGAACCTGAGTTTCACCAGGCAGTCACGGAGGTTTTGGAGTCCCTGGAACCCACTATTGAGAAACACCCTGAGTTTGTAAAAGCAGGCATCTATGATAGGATCGTAGAGCCTGACAGGGCAATCCTCTTCAGGGTACCCTGGGTTGACGATAAAGGCAAAGTCCAGGTCCAGAAAGGATTCCGTGTACAATTCAACAATGCCATCGGCCCCTATAAAGGCGGTTTGAGATTCCATCCCTCGGTCAATTTGGGAATCATTAAATTCCTCGGGTTCGAGCAGATTTTCAAGAACGCCCTCACCACCCTGCCCATGGGCGGAGGTAAAGGCGGATCCGATTTCGATCCCAAAGGCAAATCCGACGGAGAAGTCATGAGATTCTGCCAGGCCTTTATGAGAGAACTGTTCCGTCATATCGGTCCCGATATCGATGTGCCGGCCGGCGACATCGGCGTCGGCGGCAGGGAAATCGGTTTCCTCTACGGCTATTACAAGAAACTGAGAAATGAGCACACCGGCGTATTGACCGGCAAAGGCATCGAATGGGGCGGCAGCTTGATTCGCCCGGAAGCCACCGGTTACGGCGCCGTTTATTTTGCCGCCGAGATGCTGAGCGTTAAAGGCGAAACTTTGAAAGGCAAAACCGCACTGGTTTCCGGTTCCGGTAATGTGGCCCAGTATACTGTTGAAAAGTTGCTGGACCTGGGAGCAAAACCCGTGACCCTTTCCGATTCCGCCGGTTACATCTATGATGAAGAAGGCATCGACCGCGACAAACTCGTTTTTGTCATGGATCTGAAAAATGTCCGCCGCGGCAGGATCCAGGAATACGTGGAAAAATACCCCAAAGCCAAATACATCCCCGTAGATCCCAAACTGGATTACAACCCACTGTGGAATCACAAAGCCGACGCCGCTTTCCCCAGCGCTACCCAGAACGAAATCAACGCCAAAGACGCCCAGAACCTGGTCAACAATGGCGTAAAAGTCGTTTCCGAAGGCGCCAACATGCCCACCACCCCGGATGGCGTCAATATTTTCCTGGAAAAGAAGATTATGTACGGACCGGGAAAAGCTGCCAACGCCGGCGGCGTTGCCACTTCCGGTCTGGAAATGAGCCAGAACAGCATGAGATACTCCTGGACACGGGAAGAAGTGGACGCCAAGTTGCACCAGATTATGAAAGCCATCCACAAAGCCGCTTATGAAACTTCTCAAACCTACGGCCAACCCGGGAACTACGTATTGGGCGCCAATATCGCCGGTTTCACCAAAATAGCCAAATCCATGCTGGCTTATGGTATTGTATAATAGAAGAAGATTATACCATTCTCACAAAGGGGAGTTGTTTTTAACTCCCCTTTTTTTTAGTTGAAAAAAAATTTTAAAATGTTTATAATATGAACTAATTATGAAATTTGAAAAAAAATATAGGAAGGAAAAATGAGTGAGAATGAGACGTTATTTGAAGATTATATGCAGGAGAAAAAAGGTTTCTCTGATTATATCCGGCAACCCAAATCATGGCTGACCCTTTTCACTATCGTTATGGTGATACTATTAGCGGCGCTGTTTTACAAATCCGTGATATTGGATACCATGAGTCCAAAGGAAGTGGCTGATTCCATCCAGGTGGTCTGGCATGATACCAAATGGGTGGAAAAGGAATCCACACCCAATGAAGTAAAAGTAGTCCCCTCCATCACTGTTAAGATCAAGAATACGGGGAAAAGACCGCTGGAATATGTAAACCTGGAAGGGGTATTCGAAATCGAGGAAAGCGGGAAGGTGCTCAGTGACGGCGCTGCCCAGGCATTTAGCGATATACCACTGCAGCCCGGGGAAACCAGCAGCGACATATTTATCAAAGCCTTTTTCGGTTATTCCGGCCGCACCAAAGCCAGCATTCTTGAAAATAAAGAATGGAAACAAATCCGGGTGAAACTTTTTGCCAGGACCAAAGGCTCACCGCCGGTGGCCATCGGGGAAATCTATCCCATAAAGAGAGAAATAGAAGGACTTTCCGCTGCCGATCAGACCCAGTTAACCGGCGCGGCTGAAAAGAGTTTTGAAAAAATCGGGAAAGCGCTGCGCATCGTTACGCAGGATTCCATCTGGGTCGACCGGCTGAAGTCCCCTGAAAAATCCATTATTGTTCCCTCGATTACTTTCCAGGTGAAGAATGTCGGCAATGAACCCATACAGGACGTTTTTTTCAAAGGAGAATTTATCTTCCAGGACAATGGTGAGATATTGAGCGAAGGAGTGGTGGAAGCTTTGAAGGAACCCCTGGCGCCTGGCGAAACCAGCAATGATATTTTCCTGCGGTCGGAATTGGGCTATGAGGCTACATCCAAAGCGGCTTTTGTAAAAAATCCCCAGGATTGGCGCAAAGTGGATGTTAAAATTTTCGCTAAACAAAAAGACCTGGAGTATGTTCTCCTGGCAACTTATTCCATCCGCCAGGAAGTGGAAGGCGTTAAGGTGGTTTACCAATTCCAGCAGCAATAGCAGGTGTCTATAAAAATGACTACACAAGATAGAATAAGTTCTTCTTCGGATAGGGGATTGCTCTTATTGATCGATGATGAAGAGGTTATCCGGGAAATCGGCAGTGAAATGTTCGAATCGATGGGTTTTTCTTGTATTACCGCGAAAAATGGCGAGGAAGGGATAAAGTTATATCAAGAGCAGAAAACCGACATCCGCCTGGTGGTTCTTGATATCGAATTACCCGGGCTTTCCGGTGAAAAAGTTTATGAAATGTTAAAGGAGATCAACCCGGATATTAAAATACTGCTGGTCAGCGGCTACGGTAAGGAGTACCTGGAAACCTTTTTTTTCAAACAGAAAGTGGTGCATTTTGCTTCAAAACCTTTTCAATTGAGCAAATTAAAACAAACAGTCGACCGGTTGATGCAGGAATAGAAAAAGTAAAGTTGATATATACAACTTTTTCATAGATATACAACTAAAGTTGTACCGTTTTCAAGAAAAATTTTCCACCCAAATATACAACCAAAGATGTATTGCCTTCAACTATCTTTTATGCAAATATAATATTCCCAATATTTCTATCTAATCAAAATAATAAGGAGGAAGCATGTCGAAACAAAAAGGATTTTTCGGTTTAAAGAGCCGCACCCTGGTACTGGCGATCTTGTTTGTCTGCGCCTGCGCCCTGGTAGTGACAGCCGCCGAATTATCGAAACAAAAAGCCATTGTGTGTGAAGAACGGATGATGGAAGTGGCCAATACGCCGGTTCGCATCATGTTCAAAGGAAACGAGACTTACCGCATCAGTCTTGATGGTAAGACCTTTTCACGGGAATTGAGCCAACAGAATGAAATCAGGCTAAACGGCCTGGTATTCGATCCGCTGGTGAATCCGCCCCAACAGGATATGTACCAGGTTATGTCCGCCGGGGATGTGAACCTTTACATCGTGCAGTGCGTTGCCCAGGCAGTGGCGCCGTTCCAGGAACAACTCACCCGGTCC
>JAUPLE010000665.1 GCA_030837085.1 Acidobacteriota bacterium
ATTCAAACACCCGTTCTATAATCTCCGGGCTGAAGGAAACTCCGGTTCCCTTAAGTGATTTGATAATCGTCTCTTTTAACTCGTTTTCCATTAACGGCTGAAGCTCCACTCGTGATAAAAAGTACCGGGAGAGGGGATGATGCTTTTTAACCGATGTCAATTCCAGCCAGCAGGAAGGGGTGGAAGTAATGCCAACGAGAATTTTTGTTTTGGTGATTAACTCCATTGAAAGGGTTTGTTTTAGAGTCATTATAATCTCAGAAACTGACATGAGGTTTTCAAGATCGTCGAGGAGTATCACCAGGACCTCGGTTTTATCTTTCAAGTCCTGCCAAATATTGATGAGGGAATCGTATAGAAAAGCCTGGGGAGAAATTGCTTTTTTATTGGTGTCGCGGGCGAACTCCAGGCCGGTTCCCAGTACGCTAAAGCCGATCGATTCGAAATAATTTGCCACTTTCTTGAATCGATCGATGGGATAAGGAAGAGCACGTAAGATACCTTCAACGATGGAACGGGCAGCATCCTGAAGGCCGGCGCCGCTTTGAAATGCTTCAAGTGGTACGATAGAGACCAGGTATCCCCGGCTCTGGCAGATTTTTTTGTATTCTTTCAGTAGGGTGGATTTGCCGATTCCCCAATTACCCAGTACCAGGAAATGCTCGCAAAATTTGCTGTGAAGCGCCCGGTTTAGTTTTTGCTCGAAGAATTCCAATTCCGCTGTTCGTCCACCGAAAATTGTTGGTTCTAAACCGGACATGGGAGTAAAGGGATTGCCGGCCCGTTTTATTTTTTCATCCCCCAGGTTTAAGGCTTTTTGCACAGACATCACCAGGTCATCGGCGGCGGTTTCGGTTTTTTCTATAAAGTCGAAGATTCCCTGGGTGAGGGTTTTCCTGGCCAGAGCAATACTTCCATAACCGGTGACGGCAATAATGGGCCGCAAAGGATCGATAGCCAGGGATTCCGATATTATTTCCAGGCCGCCCATTTCCTCTCCATCGGTGCCCGGGATCTTTAAATCCACCACCAGTATATCAAAGACCTGGGATTTTAATTTGTCCAGCGCTGAAAAAACCGTATCTGCCTGTTCTATTTCTATGGTATCCCTGGCTTTGATTTTTTTATTAAGCGTCTTCCCGTATACCCTGAGGGTATCCTGGTTGTCATCTACGAGGAGGATTCTTATCGGCATTTTATAACTCCTTTTTGTCCCGGAGAGTTGGAAAAGAGATTGTAAAGGTAGTTCCCTTACCGTCTTCCGTCTCTACCCGCAGCTCACCGTTAAACTCTTTGATTACTTTGCCGGACAGGAAAAGACCGATTCCTAGTCCGCCGTTTTTACTGGGAACTTGTTCTTTTACTATTTTATTTCTTAATTCTCCAGGTATCCCCGGGCCGTTATCTTTAATAGAAATGAATGTATGGTTGTCTTTTTCTACTAATTTGATTTCAATGATCCCGCCTTTTGAGTGCAATGCCCTGGAAGCATTATTGATAAATTCCAGGAAAATTGCCATTAATTGTTCATAATTTCCCGATATCCGGGTATTATCCATTTGGGCGGGGATATAGGTTTGCAAGCGAATGTTCGAGGGTAAGCGCGGTCCGGCCAGGGCCTCGATTTTTTGAATGAGTGCCTTTAGTTCAATGGGTTCCCTTTGCAGGCTTCCCATCTCCAGGAAGTTGAGCAAACGCTGCATGAGAAGGCGACTGTAAGCCAGGCTCCTTTCGATCATATTGCATTCTTCGACAATCTCCGGGGAGGTACCGGCGGTTTCCCGGATTTCGTTAAGGGAAAGCCCGATATGCATAAATTCGCTTTTTAAATCGTGGGCCACTTCGCTGCATACCGCATTATACCTTTCAGCTTCTTTTTCCGGCATGCCCCCTGCTTTAGATTCGGAAAGGCATTCAAGCTTTTCTGTTAAAAATTCATTTTCTTCAGATAATAAATTCGCGAGAAATTTATAATGATCTCTTTCTCTCTCCAATTCACTCTTATTAAGAATATCCCCTATCATTCTTTTCATTCTCGACAAATCGATTGGTTTACTCAAGAATTTATTCACACCCATTTTTAGTGCTTTTTGTTCAATGTCCTTAATAGAATAGGCTGAGACGATTATTATAGGAATATATGGAATATATGGAATATATAAGCTTCCTTTCCTTATTCGGCTGATCAAATCGATGCCGCTTAAAATCGGCATCTTTAAATCTGTTAATACAAGGTCTGGTGTATTTCTTTTAAAAATATCCCAGCCTTCTTCTCCGTTGTAGGCTGAAATCGTTAAATATCCACATTCCGCAAGATATTTTGAAAAGATTGCGTTCATTTGCTTATCATCCTCTACAATTAAGATTGTCTTTTTTTCTTGCGGTTGATGGTTTTGTTTTTTTTCTTTCATAGGAGATCATTATAAAAGAAAACCCTCGGAAATGCAACCGCGGGTATTGGGAATTTCGTTATGAAAGCCCTTGATACAAAACGGTTTTTCTGCCAAAATGACAAAAATGACAAAAACGCCCCGATTTTGTCATTTTCCGCTTAAGAAGTCTTTTATGAAATGGTTTCGCTGCGCCTGCTATTTTAATCGGTAAATTCTATCCAATCCGAATTCCACTG
>JAUPLE010000666.1 GCA_030837085.1 Acidobacteriota bacterium
AAGAAACCCTTTCGAGAAAGGGTTTCTTGACTTCCTAAAGCTTTTGGTTAGCCAGGTTGTTTTTTTCATTACATTAACTAAGCCAATAACAGCGATACCGGGTCTTTTAAGAAACCGGTAACCTTTACCAGGAACCGCGCCGCCTCGGCGCCGTCCACGATACGGTGGTCCACCGACAGGGAAAGCGGCAACACATGCCCCACCACTACCTGGTCATCTTTTACCACCGGCGTCTTCATGATACGACCCACCCCCAGGATCGCGGCCTGGGGATAATTAATCACCGGCACACCATACGTCCCTCCAATTGACCCGTAATTGGTCACGGAAAACGTACCGTCTTTGAAATCCTCCAGGGTTAATTTCCGTTCCCGCGCCCGTTCCGCTATCTCAATGATTTTTTGCGACAACTGGAATATGGAAAGTTTATCCACATCCCGGATCACAGGCACTACCAGTCCCTCTTTGGTATCCACCGCCACGCCGATATGATAATAGTTTTTCAAAATCATCCGGTTATTTTCCAGGTCCATCTCCGCGTTGAGCAGCGGAAACTCCTTTAAACTCACTACCACCGCCTTGAGAATAAAGGGTAAATAGGAAAGTTTCACGCCCCGGTCTGCATAGGCTTGTTTGTGAGTCTCGCGCAGTTTCACCAGTTCCGAAACTTCCACTTCCTCGATGGCGGTCATATGGGCTGCCGATTGTTTGGAGCGGATCATGTTGCGGGCAATGGCTTTCCTGATTTGACTCAGGGGTTCATAAACTACCCGCGGTTCTGTGGGTTCGAAAGCGGGCGCAGTGGGCGCTGCCGTTGGCTTGATTTCCCCTGTTTGTTTCTTTTCATAGAAACGTTGAATATCGGCTTTCATTACGCGGCCGGCCGGGCCCGTACCCGGCACCTGGTTGATATCCACGCCCAGTTCTTTGGCCATGGCGCGAGCCACGGGAGTGGCCAGGGCTTTTTTCAGCGGTTTTTCACCAACCGGTGCTTCCGCTGTTTCTCGCGGCGGCAGTCCTTCGGTGCCTGCCGGGAGGAACGCGGAATCGCCGGCCACTTCCAGGGTGCCCACGACGCCGAATCCTTTTTCGTCGATTGGTTTTGCTTCCAAAGGTTTCGGTCTATCTTTGGCGATGGCCTGGGCTTCTTCGCCGGAAATTCCTTCGATTTCCAATTCCACCAACGGATCATCTACTTTAATAACTTCCCCTTCTTTGCCGAAAATATTAATAATATTACCGGCCCTGGGGGAGGGGATATCGGTCACGACTTTGTCGGTTTCCATTTTAACCAGGGCTTCGCCTGATTTAATAGCCTGTCCCTTTTTTACATACCATTGAAGTATTTTACCTTCGCTGATGCCTTCGCCTATATCCGGGAACTTAAATATATATCTCATTGCGTTCTCCTGCTAATTAATTTTGCCTCCGGCGGGTCATGCCCCTTTTGTAAAAGGGGCCCGACACCCCCTAAAACTTTTAATA
Source organism: Acidobacteriota bacterium (assembly GCA_030837085.1). Taxonomy (GTDB): domain Bacteria; phylum Acidobacteriota; class Aminicenantia; order UBA2199; family UBA2199; genus JAKAGC01. The sequence goes on from JAUPLE010000666.1 coordinate 1,486, forward strand.
ATACTCCACTACCTTTTTGATCTCGTAGAAGATGCGTTCCGGGGTATGGAAGTAGTGATGTTCACCTTTGGGCAGGGGCGGGACCGTATCGAACCCGGCCAACCGCGTGGGCGGGGCTTCCAAACTTAGAAACGCTTCTTCGACGGCAATGGAAATTAATTCCGCGCCGGCTCCGAAACTGGTCGGCCCTTCGGTTACAGACAATACACGGCCCGTTTTCTTGATCGAAGCGGCAATAGTTTCCCTGTCGATGGGGTAAATCGAACGCAGGTCGATCAGTTCGACGGAGATGCCTTTCTCTTTCGCCATAATCATGGCCCGCTGGACCTCGCGGATTTCCGCGCCGTAGGAGATTACCGTAATATCCGAACCTTCGGCAACCACTTTGGCTTTGCCGATGGGGATGGCGAATTTCGTTTCCGGCACTTCCTGTTTAATGGCGCGGTAGACTTTTTTCGGTTCCATGAAAATCACCGGGTCGTCGGTTTCGATGGCGGAAATGAGTAATCCTTTTGCGTCGTAGGGGGTCGAGGGGATGACGACTTTGAGGCCGGGGATATGGCCGAAGAGTGCTTCCATGCTTTCCGAGTGATGTTCCAGGGCTTTGATTCCGCCGCCGTAGGGCATGCGGATAACCATTTGCGCGCCGTACCTGCCGCGGGAACGGTTGCGCATGCGGGCCACGTGGGCAAGTATCTGGTTGAAGGCCGGGAAAGCGAAACCGGAAAACTGGATTTCCACCACGGGTCTTAACCCGACGGCGCACATGCCCACAGCGGCGCCGACGATGCCGGATTCGGCCAGAGGTGAATCAAATACCCGTTCCACGCCGTATTTTTTTTGCAGGCCGGAGGTAACGCGGAACACACCGCCTTCGACGCCCACATCTTCACCGTAGATAACAATATCCGGGTCTTCGGCCAGTTTGATATCCAGGGCATTGGTCAGCGCCTGGACCATGGTCATGACTTGTGAACTCATTTCTGGGCCTCCTTCCAGTTTAGGAATTTTTCATAGTTGATTTGTTGATGTTTCAGGTCTTCGGGCATTTCTTTATAATGATATTGGAATACGTCTTCAACTTTATAGTCAGGGTAATTTTCATATACGGCGAATTCCTTTTCCACTTCATTTTTATATTCTTCCAGCATTGGTTCATCATCTCCCGGATTCCACAGGCCCATGGAATCGAGGTAGCCGCGGAGTCGTTTGATGGGGTCTTTTTCACTCCAGGCTTTTTCTTCTTCCTGGGAGCGGTATAGGGAAGGGTCGTCGGAGGTGGTATGGGCGCCCTGGCGAAAGGTAACGGCTTCGATGAGCACCGGCCCGTTGCCGGCGCGGGTATGTTGGACCGCTTCGCTGCTTGCCCTGTACACCGCGAAGAAATCATTGCCGTCTACTTTAATGCCCGGGATACCGTAGGCCAGGGATTTGATGGCCAGGTTGAGGGAAGCGGTTTGATTTTTGACCGGCACGGAAATGGCGTATTGGTTATTCTGGATGGTGAAGATTACGGGGGCTTTCCAGACAGCGGCGAAATTCAATGCTTCATGGAAATCGCCTTCCGAAGTGCTGCCGTCGCCGGAAAAAGCGAAAACCACGCTGTCTTGTTTTTTATATTTAATGGCGTAGCCAATGCCGGCGGCGTGTTGGAGTTGGGAGGCGATGGGCACGGCTGAAGGCAGGAAATTCGGGGCGCCGGAGAATTTGGAACCGTCTTCATGGCCGCCGAAATAGAGAAAGATATCGCGGGGTCGTGCGCCTTTGAGGAGCCAGGCCGACATTTCGCGGAACGCCGGGACCAACCAATCTTGTGGCCGCATGAGTTTGCCTATGGCAGTACTGATGGCTTCCTGCCCCAGGTTGGGGGGATAGGTGTACATGCGACCCTGTCTTTGATATGAAACAGCCATAAGATCGACGGTGCGGGCGAAGTTCATGAATTTATATGCTTCTAATACCAGTTCGTCGGGTATATCGGGTTTCCATTGGGGGTTGATGATCCGGCCGTCGTTGTCCATAACCTGGAGCATTTTATCGTCACGGGGATCATATTCTTCAAACAACATGTTTCCTCCTTATATCTCCGTTTGTAGCAGCGTGTAACTCGTAACTCGTAACTCGTTACTCGTTACTCAATATTTCTTATTACCGGGGAATATTATGCCAAAAAAAGAAAAAAATTTAAAGAGGGAAAAGTGAAATCAAATATAATGCCTGGGTTTCACTTGCCAAAAAAAGAAGTATTGGGTATACTACTACCCGGAGGTCCTACATGAGAAAAAAATTCTTTCGGTCAATAATTTTCCCGATTCTTTTTGCCATGGTCTCTATTGCCTGGCTATCCGCGGATGAAAGTAAAAAAGAACAAACTCAAACCGCCGACATGGTACTTACGGGCGGCAAAATCATTACCCTGGATGAAGTCAAACCCACGGTGGAAGCCGTTGCAGTTTACCAGGGCCGCATCCTGGCCATCGGCAGCAGCGCAGAAATAAAACCCTATATTTCGAAAGCAACCCAGGTGATCAACCTGGATGGCAAAACCGCCATCCC
>JAUPLE010000667.1 GCA_030837085.1 Acidobacteriota bacterium
CGGCAGTACTCATGTTTGCAGCGCCCGATAACCCCGCCAAATTGAATTGGTTTTGCACCCCCATAAAGAATGGTCTTTTCTCACTGAAAAATATTGGGTAACGCTGGTTGACCAGTACTTGAAATTCATCGCTTTCCACCTGGCTGAAGTCCGGGTTAACAGTGATTTCAGTATCGATGGAAGACGTAATGCCGTACTTAATCCCGACTCCCAATTGCGTGGTGCGATCGGGTTTAGACCATTCCGATGGAGAGAGCCGATCCCAAATACTGCCGTATGTAAAAGCAGGAAGGACTTCCAGTCTTAATTGGGGGCTGAGTTTTTCGAAAACCACCGGGGCCAATGAGTTAAAGTACCCTTTTTGTTGATCTTCCTGCGGCCATGTGGCGCTTGTTCCTGTACGGCTTACATATCGAAAAAATGACATGTTCAGCATGACATTATTACCGCTTTTAAACTTCAAACTTTTCAATGGGATTTTCATCTCGACAATATAGCCGTCTGTAGTCAACTTTCCTGCGCTGTACCAGATCCAATCAGGATCGGAGTTTTCTCCCCCCGAGGCTGAGTATATCGCATCGGCCTGGGTACCGTTGGGATTGCACTGGTGTTCATAAGTCGATTGTCGGTTTCCCATGGCATCCAGATCAACGGCTACCAAATCATCGGCCCCCAGGTTGTCTCGCGCGCTGATAGATGTTTTGATTTTTCCCGGTTCGGTGTCATGGCAGTAAAAGGCAACGTATATATTATCGGGATCGTAGGTAAGGTACACCTCTGTTTTTTGAGGGAGTATTTCGCCGTAAACCGGTTGATTGATTATAAAGGGTCCGTCGACAATAGGCCCACCCTGCCATGCCGGGTCATTGAGAACCCCGTCGATCTTGGGCGGCGATTCCGTAAGTTTCGGGCAAAGAGTGATCCCCTCGCCAATTCGTTTTTCCGATGCATGAATCCAAAGGCAAGAGATCAACAAAAGCAATATAAGTTTTAAAATTATTTTTTTCATATTAATTCCAGTAGTAGTTTAGCCAACACAGGTAAATGGGGGTTCTCAAACATGCTGTAGTGTTCCCCCGGCGTCCTAACCTGTTTTACACTCGTTTTGGACATTTTGGCAATAGTATTGGGATTCCACCTTGGGTCCGGGTCATGCACGGACTCGTCCGATTTGAGCACCAATACCGGGGCCTTTACAATCCGTGAATAAATCCACAATTGGTTAATGACATAACGGTAATTTCGTTCAACTTCCAATCGCCGCGCTTCCAGGTCTTCCGGTATCACACCCCGGTTGTTATCATTTTCATTTTGCATGTCGGAATGCCCTTCCCGGCTAAGCTTGGCCTGAGCCGATTTGGCTGCTTTTTTAAGGGCTAAAAGGGCGTTCCTGCATTTATTGAAGCAGCGAAAGAATATAATAAAATTAAATACATAATCCCTTGTAACGGCATGATGGTCCAGCATAACAAGTTTAGTTATCTTATTTTTACGCTCCTCCAATATCCGGGTCACCTCATAGGCGATAATCGCCCCAAAGCAGTGACCTCCCACCAAATAAGGGCCTTCCGGCTGAACCAACTTAATCTCCTCGATGAAATCTTCATAGAGTTCCTGCCTTGTTTCCGGTAATTTGCCCGTATCCATTATTCCTTTGCCTTGAATCCCGTAAACATTAAAACGGTCTTCCAATAATAAGGCCAATTCTTTGAAAATGTAAATGGCGCCGTCGCCGCTGATAAGGAACAAGTTTTTGTCGGCTTTTCCACGATTCAGTAATACAGCCCGCCTGGATGCGCCGGGGTAGTATCCTTTTTTCATATCCGCCGCGACGCCTTCGACGCTTGGGCTGGTAAATAACGTACCTATGGGAAAATTGATCTTGAATTCGTCGGATATACGATGAGCAATTTTCAATATGGTTATGGAGTTAAGCCCGAGATTGAAAAAATTGGCGCGGACATTGATTTTGGCAGGATTGATTCCCAGTATATCGGCGACTATGTAGAGGACTCCTTTTTCAGCTTCATCCCTGGGCCCGATATATTCTTCCCCGGCAAAGATCCCAGGTATTGGCAAAGCCTTCCGGTCTACTTTCCCGTTCGGCGTTAACGGTATCTTCTCCAGCGGTACTAAATAGGCAGGGACCATATATTCCGGCAATTCCTTCAACAGGTACTCCCGTAAGTCGGCTATCTTAAGTTCTTTATTGGAAACGACATAAGCGCATAAATATTTATTACCTCTTTCTTCCTCGCGTGCTATTACCACTGCCTCTTTTATATCAACATGTTTAACCAGTTGCGTCTCGATTTCTCCCAACTCGATTCGAAAGCCCCTTATTTTCACCTGGTGATCAATCCTGCCCAGGAATTCAATAATCCCTTTAGTGGTTCCCCCCGCCGGGGGGCCGTCATTTAACCAGCGGGCCAGGTCACCGGTTTTGTAAAATCGGTCGGACAAGTCAGACGGGTCGGACCACTCTGACCGGATCACAATAAACTTTTCCGCGGTTAATTGGGGGCGATTCAAATATCCTCTACCTATTCCGGCGCCGGCCACATACAACTCTCCCGGGACTCCCAAAGGACATAGAACCATATATTTATCGACTATATATATATTCATATTTTGTACCGGCGACCCGATGGGGACTTGATTCATTTCCGGGGCTTTGTCCATGATATAATGGGTGATATCATCCGATGCCTCTGTGGGACCATACGCATTGACAACCTTTATACCGGGATATTTGGAAAACCACTTTTTTAACAAACCCGGATTAACCGCTTCGCCGGTAACCAGGAGATATTGTAAGGGAAGAGAAGAATAGGAATTTTCCCCGGCTGGAATATCCAAAAGCGCTGCCAGGTAAGAGGGAACGACTTCCAGGATATTGATTTTACTATCCAGGATATGGGCCATGAAATTCATGGGTTCCCGGATTAGTTCATTTGGGATAATAACGGTTCTACCCCCGATGATTAAGGCAGCGAAAAACTGCCATACGGAAATGTCGAACATTTGCGAGGCATTCTGGGCCACGACACTCCTATTATCCAGTTGAAGGTCATGAATCTTTGCGTAAATATGGTTTACCATTCCCCGGTGTTCGATCATGGCGCCTTTTGGTTTTCCCGTAGTGCCTGAGGTGTAGATAATATAGGAGAGATTTGAATGATAAATGATGAATGATGAATGATGAAAAGGTGCCTGCGGCGCGCTGGATAATAATTCATAATTAACAATTAACAATTGACAATTAATAATTATTTTCTTTCGGTTTTCTTCCATCGCTAATAAAATTTTTGCCCTGCTGTCATTCAACATATAATCAATTCTTTCCTGCGGATATTCCGGGTCAATGGGCAAATAAGCGCCGCCGGCTTTAAATATGCTCATTATACCGACAATCATTTCCACTGAACGATCCATCATTATTCCAACGATAGAGTCCGCCAGGACGCCTTTTTCGTTCAACAAGTCAGCCAGTCGGTCGGATTGTTCGTTTAATTTATTGTAGGATAAGGCGATAGGGCAGGTTTGAGAACCTGCCCCTACAACCGCAACATGGTCAGGCGTCTTCGACACCTGCGCTTCAAATAATTGGGAAAGGGTTTTATCTTCCGGGTACTCGGCTTCGGTATTATTAAATTCAAATAATATGCGCCTCTTTTCTTCTTCAGAGAAGATTTCCAGGTCGCAAATTTTCCGCTCTTTGTTTTCACAGATACCGTTTGCCAAATTCTTAAAATAGATAACAAATCGTTCGACGGTTTCCCGGTTGAATAGTTTTGTACTGTATTCCAACTCAAACAGCAATTTATCTTTGATTTCCACACCGGTTAATTCGAGATCAAATTTCGCCGTTTGGTTTTCGAATTTATATGGAGTCAACTTCAAGTTGGGAATCTCTAATTTTTGCGTCCCGGTATTCTGCAGCGTAAACATTGTATCAAACAGCGGGTTACGGCTTACGTCCCTTGCAACGGCCACGTTTTCTACCAGGTCTTCATACTGGTACTCCTGGTTCTCAAGTCCTTTTAATGTTTTCTCCTTGACTTCTTCAAGGAAATCGACAAATTTCTTCTCCCCAACCGGGAAATTTCTCAATGCCAGTGTGTTGACAAACATACCGATGATTTTTTCCAAATCGGCATGCCGGCGTGCTGCAACCGGCGAGCCGATAACGATATCTTCCTGGTTGCTCAGCCTGGACAGCAAGACATTATATAATGACAGGAGTACAATATACAATGTCGATCCGGTTTCGAGCGCCAAACTCTTTAATGCACCGGTAGTCTCATTGCTGAATTCAAAATCTATCGTGTTTCCTTCAAAACCCTGGACCGCGGGTCTCGCGTAATCGAGCGGCAGTGCCAATACCGGGATTTCTCCTTCAAACTCTTTTTTCCAGTATTCACTTTGTTCCTGGATCGTTTTACTTCCTCTTTCCCGGTTTTGCCATTCGGCATAATCCTTATACTGCAACTTTATTCCCGGCAATTCTTTTCCAGCGTAAAGAGCCAAAAAATCCTGCACCAGGACCTGGATAGACGATCCATCCGAAATAATGTGATGGATGTCCACCAGGAATAAATACCTGGCTTCTGCTATTTTTACCAATCCTACACGCAGTAATGGTGCTTTGGATAAATCGAAAGGGCGAATGAAGGCTTTTATAATTGCCTCCGGCGGCCCTTCGGATATCGCCCTTAATGGGTTGGGGCTGCCAGCCCCCTTTTGAAAAAGCTCCGCAAAACTTTTGTCTATTTCAAATTCCACATGGTCATGAACTCTTTGAAACGGCTCTTCTACGATTTCTTCAATGGAGGTTCTTAAACTCTCATGCCGCCGGATAAGTCCACGAATGGCTTGCTCCAACCTGTCTTTATCGACAATTCCTTCCAGTATCCATGCCTCGGAAAGATTGTACGCAGTTCCACTTATGTCCATTTGCTGCAAGAAATACAACCGCCGCTGGGAAGATGATTGGAAGTAGTACTCTTTTTTCTCTATGGATTTTATTGAATAATAATCGCTCTGTTCAGAATCCTGGATATATTCGGCCAATTCCCTGATGGAAGGGCGATTGAAAAACTCCCCCATTGAAACAGTTTTATTCAATTCTTTATGAATCCTGGCAATTACAGTAACTGCTTTTAATGAGTCGCCGCCCAACTCGAAGAAATCGTCATTAACACCGACCTGTTCAAGCCCCAGGAGTTCCTGGTAGAAACCGGCCAATTGATTTTCTATTTCCGTCCGCGGCGGAACATAATCGGCGCTGACTTTCGGGCGGGTATGTTTTGGCGCCGTAAGACCAGGTTCTCTTCGGCCAATGTCCCGGATTGCATCCATGGCTTCCGTTGTTCCCGGGTCGCTGTACAGAATGCCTGCTTGACCAAGATTGCTTAAGCTGCCTTCCAGGCGGTAGCGATTTTTTTCAAAGGGATGGGTAGGTAAAGGGATCCGCAGCCTTCGCTCCCCGGCATAAAATTGACGCCAATCGATTTCACCCCCATTCAGCCATATTTGGCCGATACGGTCCAGGAGATAATTGACGTCGGGAACATTTTCCCTGGGATGCCGGACAAGGTTTAAAATCGACTGCGCGGCTTCTTTATTTTTATGCTGCCTTACAAAAGTACTTAAGGATTTCCCGGGTCCCACTTCCACATATATAGCATTTTGAGTATTTAATAATTCGCTTAATCCATCTTCGAATCTCACGGTTTTCCGCAAATGTGCCGCCCAATAGGCCGGGTCTTTTACATCTTGAACCGTTATCCAGTTACCGGTTACATTGGATATATAAGGCAGCATGGGTTTATTTAACCGGATACGGCTTACCAGCCTTTCGAATTCCTGTAATACCGGGTCCATCATCCGGGAATGAAAGGCATGAGACGTATGAAGGCGCGTACAATCATGGCCTTTTTCTTTCAATTGCTTTTCAAATACATGAATCGCCTCATGGGCGCCGGATACCACGCAAAGGGAGGGCCCGTTTACTGCCGCCAGTGACAGTTCCGGGTTTAATAACGGTTCCAACTCATTCCGTGCCAGGGGTACACTGAGCATCGCTCCCCCGGGTGTTTGCTTTACCAATCGTCCCCGTGCACTCACCAGGGTTAAGGCATCTTCCAAAGAAAATACGCCGGCCAAACATGCCGCTGTATATTCCCCGATACTGTGCCCAATCATGGCATAAGGTTTTATGCCCCACGCCATTAGCAATTTCGCCAGCGCATATTCAAACGCAAAAATCACCGGCTGGGTAATCTCCGTATGGTTAATACTGCCGGAAATCCCAGGTAATTCACTCTGACTTAACTCCACGCCATCGCCACTCGGGTAAAGAATTTCTTTGAGATCAAACTTCATGGTCGGTTTCAATAGTTCAAAGCACCGGTTCATTTCACTGCGAAACAGGGGAATATTTTGGTATAATTCAAACCCCATATTCACATATTGGGCGCCCTGACCGGGAAACATAAATAAAACCGGCGGATTTTTTGCTTTCGAGAAAGATGTTTTCACCTGTCCCGCGGGAAGCGAAGAAAGAGCCTGTACTGCGCCGTCAATGTTATCGCATACCAGCATGCGCTTGTATTCGAAAGAATTTCTTCCCACCTGTAATGTATAAGCCGCGTCGCCGAGGTTCATCCCGCTGTTTTTTTGCATAAATTTCCCCAGGTTTCCGGTTATTTTTTCCAGTGCGGATTCGCTCCTGGCGGATAATAAAATTAAATGAGGGATTCCATTATTTTCACCGTGCTTGATTACCGGGGCTTCCTCCAGGACCACATGTGCATTGGTGCCTCCAAGGCCTAAAGAACTAACCCCAGCCAGCCGCGGATTCTTTTCATTTTTCCATTCCCTGGGAAGAGAATTGACATAGAACGGGCTATTTTCGAAATCGATTTTTGGGTTGGCTTTTTTATAATGCAAGCTGGGCGGTATTAATTTATGCTTTAATGCCAATACGGTTTTAATAAGGCCCGCAATTCCCGCGGCCGCATCCAGGTGCCCAATATTGGTTTTTACCGAGCCGATGGCGCAATACTGTTTTTTATCGGTATTGAATGCCTGCTTCAATGCTTCTATTTCGATGGGGTCTCCCAGGATTGTTCCTGTGCCGTGCGTTTCCACATAAGTAACAATCTCCGGGTTGACTTTTGCTCGCTTCAGGGCGGTTTGAATAACGGCTGCCTGGCCTTTTACCGACGGCGCCGTATAACCGGCCTTACCCAATCCGTCGTTATTTATTGCAGTGCCCCTGATAATTGCATGTATGTTATCACCATCTTCAAGCGCCCCCATAAGGTGTTTTAATACAACGATACCAGCCCCATATCCGCCGACCGTCCCTTTTGAATCTGCGTCAAACGCCCTGCAATGGCCATCCGGTGAAAGAATCATGCCCTCCTGGTAGAGGTAACCCATAGGTTGTTCCGCCGCTAAGGATACTCCCCCTGCCAGGGCCATATCGCAATCTCCGCCCAATATCGCCCGGTAGGCCATGTGAACCGCCACCAATGACGTCGAACAGGTGGTTTGTATATTGACCGCCGGGCCTTTTAAATCCAGTTTATAAGCGATTCGTGAACACATAAAATCCTTATTCGCAAGCTGCATGGCGGCAAAATTTCCCATCTTTTCACTTTTCCCGCTTAAATAGGTTAATCCTTCCCAACTCGAACTGGCCGATGCACCGGCATAAATCCCCATTGATCCTTCGTAGTTGTATGGATTATACCCGGCATTTTCCAAAGCTTCCCAGGCGCACTCATGGAAAATACGGGTTTGCGGGTCCATTAGCAATGCTTCCGAAGCTGTATAATCAAAGAAGGTAGCGTCAAAGCAATCTCTATCTTCAAGCACTCCTCCCCTGGATTTCACATAATTGGGATTTTTTATTAATTCAGTGTCTATTCCTGATTCTAACAACTCTTCGTCGGTCATAAACGTGATGGATTCGATCCCGTTTTTTAGATTAGTCCAGAATTCGTCTATGTTCTTTGCACCTGGGAACCTCCCGGCCATCCCAATGATGGCTATTTCATCAACCATTCGCTCAAACTTATGGTTTTCAGTCATAGACTTCGCATTGATTCTCACGGGAGATGTTTCCCCGGCTTCTTTCCCGGTAAAATACCGGGCAAATGCATTGATGGTTACATGTTCAAATAGTTTCGCGGCGGGGATATTGGTTCCCAATACCGTGTTTAATTTAGCGTTTAGCCTGATTAATTTTAATGAATTCCCCCCGACATTGAAAAAATTATCATAAATACCTACTTGATCGAGTCCCAGTACTTCTTTCCATACATCGGCAACTATATTTTCCGTTTCATTTTGGGGGGCGACAAGTTCTTTTTCAGCATTGGTCTTACGCCCAATCATAGACAGGGCTTTTCGATCTGCTTTCCCGCTTTTTGTTAACGGCATGCTTTCGATCCGAATGAAATACGAAGGGATCATATAATGAGGAAGTTTTTTCGCCAGGCCATCTCTAAGTACAGCGATTTCAACTGGTTTATCCGACGTGAAATAAGCACAAAGATAATTTTCGCCATTTTCAGTCATCACAATTACAGCCGACGCGGTTATACTATCATGGGATAACAATTGATGTTCAATTTCGCCCAATTCAATCCGGAAACCCCTTATTTTTACCTGGTTATCGATGCGGCCAATAAAATCAATATTCCCATCCCAAAGCCAGCGGGCCAGGTCGCCGGTTTTGTAAACGACAAGGGGGGGCTTTTGAAAAAGTCCCCCCTTGACCCCCACAAAACTTTTGTTTGCTAGTTCCGGTTGGTTTAGGTAACCCCTGGCCAGACCGTCTCCCGCTATATAAAGTTCACCCGGCACACCAATAGGAACCATGGATTGCCAACCGTCAAGGATATAAATTGTTGTGTTGGCTATAGGTCTACCGATATTCATCGCCGCCGCCGCTCCTGCACTCACCTCTTTAACCGTCGACCAGATAGTGGTCTCTGTGGGCCCATACATATTAAATATTTTCCCGGGGACAAACGTTCGAACCTTTTCTAACAGGGTCCCAGGAAAGGCCTCCCCTCCTACCAGTAAATATTTTAATATTTTCAACTTCACAGCCTCTTCCGGCAGTGCGATTATCATTTGCAGTTTCGAAGGGGTCACCTGGAAAATAGAGATGTTTTCACGCTCCATAACAATACCGGCGGCATCCGGGTATAATTGTTCAGCCCTTCCGCCCATTACCACCACGGAACCACTGACAAGAGGAACCAATGTTTCAAGACCGAATATATCGAAGGAGATCGTGGTTAATGACAATACCCGGTCATTATCCGTAAAAGGAATAATGTCCGTAACGCCTTTTATAAAATTTACCACGGATCCATGATTGATCATCACGCCTTTTGGTTTCCCCGTGGAGCCGGAAGTATATATAATATAAGCAAGCTGGCTTGAATGATGATTGATGATTGATGAATGATGAGAGAGAGGCTGCGGCTGGGCCTTTAGTTTACCATTAATAATTAACAATTGACAATTAACAATTAATTTCTTTTGGAATTCTTCCATCAGCAATAAAATCTTTGCATGGCTATCTTCTAACATGTATTGAATGCGTTTTTGCGGAGTATCTGGATCGATGGGTAAATACGCGCAGCCGGCTTTTAATATACCCATTATCCCGACAATCATTTCCACTGAACGTGCCACCATGATACCAACAATATCGTCCAATTGGACGTCTTTTTCGATTAACAAACCGGCCAGGCGGTCGGATTGTTCGTTTAATTTATTGTAGGATATAGCGATAGGGCAGGTTTGAGAACCTGCCTCTACAATGGCGATTTGGTCAGGGGCCTTTGCGGCTTGCTCAACGAATAATCGATGGATGGTTTTATCTTTAAAATACTCCCTCCCCGTATCATTGAATTCAAATAATATCCGATTTTTCTCATCTTCCCCTAATATCTCCAGGTCGCAAATTCTCAAATTTTCGTTTTTAAGTATACCTCTTACTATATTCTTGAAATAAACGATAAACCTTTCAATGGTTGCTTTTGAAAAAAGTTTAGTACAGTATTCAAAGGCCGACAATAATTTTCCTTCTACTTCCACAACCGTTAATGTCAGATCAAATTTGGCTGTTTTCTTTTCGTATATTGGTTTTCCTTCTGCTTCAGTCGGGGCGGCAGGTTCCTGCAAGTAATTAAACATGACGTCAAATATTGGATTTCGGCTGGTATTCCTGCTTACCACAATTTTATCCACTAATTCTTCGAAGGGATAATCCGCATTGCTGTAGGCTGCTAAAGTATTGATTTTTAATTCTTGCAGGAAATTGTTGAAGGTTTTGTTTCCCACCGGTTCATTTCGCAAGGCCAGGGTATTGATAAACATCCCGATCATTTTTTCGATATCTTCATGCTGTCGCATGGATATGGGCGTCCCCACAATGATATCTTCCTGGCTACTGAGTTTTGAAAGCAATATATTAAGTACTGCCAGGATGATCATAAAATCCGTTGCATTGAGATGTTGCGCTGTATTTTTTAAACGCTGGGTTTCTTCCCGTACCAGTATAAAATCTACCGAAGCCCCTTCAAAACTCTGCATTTGGGGCCTGGAAAAATCAACAGGCAATCCCAGTTCCGGTAAATCGCCGCTCAATAAGTTTAGCCAGTAATTTCCTTGCTGCTTGACTTTTGCCTGTTGAAGTTCGGAATTTTGCCACCCGGCATAATCTTTGTATTGGAGTTTCAATCCCGGTAATTCCTCGCCGTTGCATAATGCATTGAACTCACTGAGTAGAACTTCATGGGAAACCGGATCACAGATGATATGGTGCATATCGACGGCCAGGATGTAGTTATCTTCTAGTTCCTTTAGTAAACCCACACGTAGTAACGGGGCTCTTGATAAATCGAAAGGACGAATAAAACGGTGAATAACTTCGCGGTCCTTCGCGTTCTTCGCGGCTAAATCAAAATATTCGATTTCAAATTCCACTTCATCATGAATTCTTTGTACAGGTCCTTCGTGGATCATTTCATATGAGGTTCTTAAAATTTCATGCCGCTGGATTATTTTTTTAAAGATTTCCGTCAGCCTTTCTTTGCTTATGGATTTATCAAGGTGCATGAAGGCGGGTACATTATAGGCCGGGCTGCCCGGCTCCATTTGCTGAAGGATATACAATCTTTTTTGAACCGGGGTTAGGTCGTAAAACTCTTTTAATTCCACAGGTTCTATGGGTGTATATGCACTTTTCCCGGCGGTTTTTAAATATTGGACCAGGCCGGTAATGGTTGGGGTTTTAAATACCTGGATAATAGGTACTTCAATCTCAAATTGTTTTTGTATCCTGGAAGTCAATACTGCCACCTTCAAGGAATGGCCTCCTACTTTGAAGAAATCGGTATGCACGCCGATGGTTTCCGGCGACCGGTTTAATACCTCACACCAGATATCCACCAGCTTTTTCTCTATCTCGTTTCGGGGAGCTAAATATTCCCCGGTCGAACTTGCTTTCGGTTCGGGCAGGGCATTTTTATCGACTTTTCCATTGGGTGTCAGCGGTATTTTTTCCAGTTCCATTAAATAGGATGGCGTCATATATGAGGGCAGGCGCTCTTCGATATACTCCAACAATGAAGGTTTCGTATCTGAACCGGGGACATAATAGGCGCAAATTTCGATTTCACCCGTGGTGGGATTTTCCCTGGATAACACCACAACATCCTTAACCTCTTTATGGCTCTTTAATACTTTTTCGATTTCCTGTAATTCAACCCGGTAGCCCCTGATCTTGATTTGATCATCAATCCGACCAAAGAACCGGATATTGCCGTCCGGCAGCCAACAGCCGCAGTCACCGGTTTTGTAAACGGCAAGGGGGGGCTTTTGAAAAAGTCCCCCCTTGACCCCCACAAAACTTTTGTTCACTAGCTCCGGTTGGTTGAGATAACCCCTGGCCAGGCCCACACCACTGACACAGATTTCTCCCCGCACGCCAATGGGACAACAATGTTCCATCGCATCCAGGATGGTGACCTGGATATTCCGCCGGGGTTTGCCGATTAGCGATTGCTCACGCTCATTGTCCAATGTACCGTCGCAATGATAAGTAGTGGTTTCCACTGAGGCTTCGGCCGGGCCATAAGCATTAATAATCCGGCCATGATGGTTTAAATGCCGCCGGCACTTTTTTACCAGTTCAATAGGAACATATTCACTGCCCAAGGATAAGCAGGTTAAATCCGGCAGCTTCTCCTCCGGGTCATCGGGATCGATCAGAGCCACTAATTCTTTCATCAATACAGGGACTTCATCAATATTGTTGATCCGCTTGGTTTTTAAATAATCAAGGTAACGGGCCACATCCAGACGCAATTCCCTACTAATTACATGCAAGACGCCGCCCGAAATCAACGGCGGAAATATTTGTTGGATAGAGCCATCCGCTGCATATGAATTGGACAACAGCACCTGGTAACCAACACGGTGCTCAAATTCATCCACGGCCCAGGTGGTGAAATCGGTAAAAGATTTATGCTCGATCATTACACCTTTGGGCCGACCAGTGGAACCGGAAGTGTAGATGATGTAAGCAAGATTACCAGGGTGGCTTTTTTGAAAAACCCTAATAGGCTCCCCGCGCCGCGGGGCCCTGGACCCCCTGAAAAACTTTTCATTAATTAATATTTTTACTCCACTATCTTTCAACATATAATTAATTCGTTCCTGGGGGTATTCCGAATCGATGGGCAAATACGCGCCGCCGGATTTTAATATTCCCAATAAACCGATAATCATTTCAATGGAATGTTCCATCATAATAGCAACAATGGTGTCCGGCAGGACGCCTTTATCGATTAATAACCTGGCCAAACGCGCCGATTGCTCGTTCAATCGGCAGTAGGTTATACTGACCTGTCTGACTGGTCTGACATCTCCGACAAGTGCAATATGGTCCGGCGTCTTTGACGCCTGCTCCTCGAATAATTCATGGACTGTTTTTCCCCGGGGATAATCGGCTTCGGTATCATTCCATTCATACAAAATACGCTTAAGTTCATCTTCTCCCAGCATCGGTAAA
>JAUPLE010000071.1 GCA_030837085.1 Acidobacteriota bacterium
CGGCAGACAGATTTGTAAAATATAGGTCCTATGGGTCCTATAAGACCTATATTATTTACAAAACCGGTGACCTGGCTAAATGGTTACCTGATGGCAACATTGAGTTCCTGGGCCGCATCGATCAACAGGTCAAAATCCGGGGCTTCAGAATTGAACTGGGAGAAATCGAATCTCGCTTATTAAAACTTCCGGGTATAAAAGAGGCCGTCGTCGTAGTAAAAGAAAGCGATGGTGGAGAGAAATACCTTTGCGCTTATTTCATCCCATCTCAAGCAACCGAAAACATACCCCGCGTTAGTGGGTTAAAAGAGTATCTTTCCCTTATTCTGCCGGCGTATATGATTCCCACCCATTTCATTGCCCTGGAAAGAATTCCGTTGACCCCCAGTGGGAAGCTGGACAGGAAAGCTTTACCCGGACCGGCGGACAGTGCTTCCTCCCCTGGATACACCGCCCCGGTGAATGAAATCGAAGAAAAATTAACCCACATATGGGCCAATATACTGGGCATCGAAAAAGAAAAAATCAGCACCCATGAAAATTTCTTTGAATTGGGCGGGACGTCAATGGGTTTAATCAAGCAGATATCATTGATATATAAAGAATTCGAATATGAAGCCACTGCCAATCAAATCTATCTTAATCCAACCATCCAGGCGATTGCAAAATCCATAATCTCGAAGAAATATGTCGACGAACCGGTGGTGCTGCTTAATCAACCCGGGCAAAAGATACTCTTTTTCTTTCCACCTGGGGCTGGTTTTGGGGTATCTTACCAGGCCCTGGCAAATATTATGAAGGATTACTCTATCTATTCATTTAATTTTATAGAAAATGAAAATCGGTTAAATGAATATGTCGAGATCATTACGACTATCCAAAAAAACGGTCCCTATGTATTAGCCGGGTGGTCGGCAGCCGGGAAGCTGGTATTTGAAGTAGCCGGGATGTTAGAATATAATGACCGGGAAGTATCGGATATCATAATGGTCGATAGTCTACTTCGCGAAAATATAACAACCGATGAAGAAAAATTAGCTGAGATGCGTAATGAATTGATACAGGATGTACAAGAAGCCCTGGAAGAACAAGGAGTGGAATTTGTTCTAGAAGAAGTAAAAAAGAAGGCAAAAAAATATACTAATTATATTAGCCATACAGGTGAATTAGGAGTTATTCACGCCAAAGTCCATCTAATACTATCCGAAAATATACAAAATAATCCTAAAATAGATATCGAGTGCTGGGATAAACGAACCACGAATCGGGTGAAAATCTACAATGGTTTTGGAAACCACAGCGAAATGTTAATCCAGGGGCTTCCCCTGGAAAAGAATGCAGAATTGATCAAAACCATTTTAAACCGGGAATAATTCCAATCCAATGCCCTATTTAGCGCCCCATTTACGTTTCAGGCTCTCCAATAAATCTTCGGTTTTATTTTTTTGTGGGACCGGTTCTTTGTGGGCTTGTTTTTTATGGTCTTTTTTATTTTTATAATCGCTCTTTTTGGGCGGGTCTTGCAACGCCTTGATACTCAACTGGATACGTTTCAGGTTCAGGTCCACGCTTAATACTTTCACTTTGACCTTGTCGCCGACGCTCACCACTTCCTCGGCATTGGTTACAAAATTGTGGGAAAGTTCGGAAACATGCACCAACCCATCCTGGTGAACGCCAATATCCACAAAAGCGCCGAACCGGGTGACATTGGTTACCACGCCCTTTAATACCTGCCCTTCCTGGAGGTCTTCGAGATTCTCCACCCCCTCTTCGAATTCAAAGAGATCGAAATCTTCCCTGGGGTCGCGACCGGGATTTTCCAATTCCTTGAGGATATCCTGGATAGTAGGAACGCCGAAATTTTCCGTAACAAAATCCGTTGGTTTGATTTTTGACAAAAGTTCTTTATTACGAACCAGCCGGGGAACATTTACGCCCATTTTTTCGCACATATTTTCCACGATAAAATAAGATTCCGGGTGAATCCCGGTAGAGTCCAGGGTGTTTTCGCCGTTTCGCAGCCGGAAGAAACCCGCGCTTTGCTGGAACGCCCTGGCGCCGAACATGCGCACATTGTTCAGTTCGTCGCGCCGGTTAAACATACCGTGGTCATTGCGGTATTCCACGATGTTTTTCGCCAGGGTGGGGCCGATGCCGGAGACATATTTCAGTAAATGATAAGAGGCCGTGTTCAATTCCACACCCACGCGGTTCACCACGGAAGTCACTACGTGGTCTAATTTTGCTTTCAGGAGGGGTTGGTTGACGTCGTGTTGGTACTGGCCTACCCCGATGGATTTAGGTTCGATTTTTACCAACTCAGCCAGGGGGTCCTGGAACCGCCTGCCGATGGAAACCGAACCCCGGACCGTGACATCCTTGTCCGGGAACTCTTCCCTGCCGGCGGCAGACGCCGAATAAACCGACGCGCCGGATTCGTTGGTCACGGTGACGATTACACCTTCCGGGACAACTCCTTTGAAAAAGTGGTGCGTTTCCCGCGAAGCCGTGCCGTTGCCGATAACCACCGCCTGTATTTTATATTTTTCAATTAATGCTTTAACCGTTTTCGTGGCGCCGGCGATATCTTCCTGGGGTTTGGTGGGAAATATCGTAGCTGTATCCAGCAGTTTCCCGGTTTCATCCAGCACCACCAATTTGCAGCCGGTGCGGAAGCCCGGGTCGGCGCCGATGACGCGCAAATTTCCTGCCGGGGCGCTGAGCAGGAGGTTTTCGATATTAAGGGCAAACACGCGGATGGCTTCTTCGTCGGCCCTTTTCTTCATTTCCGATTGGATATCCTGCTCGATGGAAGGCAGCAGCAGCCGGGATAACGCATCCGTTAAGACTTCGTCCAGGTATTGGCAGCGGGGATGGGAATTGTCGAAAAGCGTATGCCGGAACTTATTTTGCACCAGTTCTTTATCCATATCGATGTGGTTTTTAAGGACCTTTTCCGTTTCCCCGCGCCGGATGGCCAGGATGCGGTGTGAGGGAATGGTTTTGACCGATTCTTTGAAATCATAATACTGTTCGAATTTAGTGCGTTCTTTTTCGAATTCTTTGGTAACGGACACGACCAATAGGCCTTTTTCCGCGACTTCTTCGCGGATAAGTTTGCGCAGCCCGGCGTTTTCCGAGAAAATTTCGGCGATAATATGGCCCGCGCCTTCCAGGGCTTCTTCGATGGAATTTACCTGTTTCTCTTCCGACACAAACGGGGCGGCCAGGGCTTCCAGCGGTTCAATAACCGCCGGGTCCAATAAGGAAAGGGCCAGCGGTTCCAGGCCTTTTTCTTTGGCTATCGTGGCCTTGGTGCGGCGTTTGGGTTTATAGGGAAGGTAAATATCTTCCAATTCCGTTTTGGAATAGGTTTCTTCGATTTTTTTCTTCAGTTCATCGGTTAGTTTACCCTGGCTTTCGATGGTATTCAGTACCGTTTCTTTTCGTTCGTTTAGTTCTTTTAAATAATCATAGGATTCTTTGACCTGTTGGACCTTTAATTCATCGAGGTCGCCGGTACGTTCCTTGCGGTACCTGGAGATAAAGGGGACCGTATTTCCCTCGATCAACATTTCCACTACATTGTGGGCCTGGAAGAGTTGGGCCTGGCAGGTTTTGGCAATATAGTTCAAATCTTTTTCAGTCAGCATTTAGCATTATTCCTCCGGTGTTAGATTTTTCCCGATGGGTTAAGTAAGAGATTTTACCACATTTATTTTAGGACACAAGTCTTTTTTTATTAAAAGTTTTGATCAAACTTTTTCAAAATGGGACGGCGCCCCAACCCTACTTACCTTCTTACCGTCTTCTCTTTCTTCGCGCCTGCTCGTTTTTTCTTTTTTTCATCATTCATCATTCATCATTCTATCTCGTATAAGCGTCTGTCCCAACCGGGAAAGAGTTATATCTATCTGTATATGGGTCTGCCCTACTTGTACTTGGAGTTAATCATTTTGTATATGGGTTAGTATTATCCGTATAAGTTTTATATTGAATTGTATTTAGATCAAAGAGAACCATATAGGAAAAAACATTATCTTTATAAGCGTCATAACAATCCATTTTATGATTTTGACTATCAAGGGCATTCTTTCCCCCACTTGTATAAGGAATATATCAATCTGTATTTGGAATAATTGTATCTGTATATGGAATAATCATATCTGTATAATGGTTATTCCTATCTATAAAAGGAAAAAATTCAAGACTTTTTCTCATCCTCTTTCGTATTATAAATCCAGGGTAATTCCAGGAAGGAAATTTTGTCTGTCCCGGAGTTCTTCCTTTTATATTTTTAACGCCGTACAGGGTTGTAATTTTTTTCCATTTGTGCGATAACAAAAGGGTATCAAATTAGAAAAGGAGGTATACACTATGACGGACGAAATTATCGACCTTCAAGACTTTCGAAATAGGATTAAACCCCGCGTCATCTTCGGGATTATCATAGCTATCGTGATATTATTCGCCG
>JAUPLE010000668.1 GCA_030837085.1 Acidobacteriota bacterium
ATTGGAGTGAATGCACGATTCCAACGCTCTCTCAGCGGCATGAACCGAATATTCCAGATGATGGACCTCCCCACCGAATTCTTTGGGGAAGAGCAAACAGCGGATAGCAACGCAGTTCCGTTTAAGGGCGATATCCGCTTTGAAGGCGTGAGTTTCAGTTATAAAGAAGATCGGGAAGTACTGAAAGATATAAATTTAAACATAAATGCCGGCGAGTTGTTGGCCATCGTGGGGCGCAGTGGCGCCGGTAAAACCACGCTGGTAAATTTACTCCCACGGTTGTATGAGCCCGGCAAAGGCGTGATCCGGTTGGACGGCGTCAATTTGCGGGATATTCCCAAAAAACAATTGCGAGAAGTCATCGGTTTTGTCTCGCAGGATACATTTTTATTTGAGGGATCAATTATGGACAATATACGCTTCGCCAACCCTACAGCCAGTGATGGGGAGATTGAAGCCGTTATCCATGCCACCGGTATCGATGTATTCTTGCAGCGGTTGTCATTGGATATGAAAACTGATGTAGGGGTACTGGGAACTAAACTATCCGGGGGCCAAAAGCAATTGATCGCCATTGCCAGGGCGCTGGTCAAAAACCCCAGCATACTGATATTGGATGAAGCCACTGCTCATATGGACTTTGAAACCGAACATTTGCTAAAAAGCGCCATCAGCAACGCGGTGAAAAACAGGACCACGATAATGATCGCACACCGTTTGACAACGGTTTTGAACGCCGATAAAATAATGGCCATGGATAATGGACAAATAGTCGGCCTGGGAACGCATCAATATTTATATCAAGAGAATCCCTTTTATAAAGAAATTTTTGACCGACAGTTCCTAGATAATTCAAACTAATTGAAATAAAGGAGAAATCAATGAAACTCGTAAAAATGCGTTTAATGACAGTAGTCGTAGTAGTTTTAATGTTAATCATTAACCTGGGACCGGGAGCGGCAGAGAGTTATGCCGGGGAACCCCGTCTGGTTATGAAAAAAATTGTGGAAGTGGGTAAAGAAGGAGAAATATTGTATTCCCTTTATTCCGTATGCGAAGATGATGAAGGCAATTTTTACATAATGGACGGCAAGAGATATAATCTCCTAAAATTTTCCCCGGAAGGTAAGAAATTATTGAATTTCGGAAATAGTGGAGAAGGCCCTGGAGATTTCAAATCGCCGTCGCAGGTATTTTTTTCCGAAAACAATGGTGTGGTGGTCACAGAGATGATGAACGAGGCCACTATTTTTACCAAAGAAGGAAAAGTCGTTAAGAAGATTAATTTTGCGAAAACGTTGGGGCTTTTATTTAATATCAGGTACATTGGCGGTGATCTCTTTTATGCAGAGAAGCAAGGAGATATAGGGGTGCGGTATCAGATACTCATGAACAGTGAGGGGAAAATAGTAAATTCGGATTTGTTTTTGGGGTCTGGTTGGGAAATCATCATGGAAGATGGCATGCGGTACAGCTTATCCTTTGATGAGTTGACACCACATTTGATATTTGGTGGATACAAATCCTTTGCTGTAGTGGGGAAGTCGGACTGCTACAAGTTAAAGATCATCAATGATAGGGGACAGGTCATAAAGGAGATTGGACGGAATGTAAAAGGTAGTCCGCTGACGACCAAAGAAAACCAGCACTTTAGCCAAGAGATTAACGATATTAAAGAATGGAGTCCACAGGTTAAAAAGGCTTTTCATGAATTAATACCGACGGAAAAGATGTACTATAAAAAAGTGATGATAACATCCAGGTATGTTTTTGTATTCCGGATCAAAGAAGATACCACCGATCAAAAATCACCTTATCCGGTGGATATATTCGAAATAGATGGAAAATTCCTCGGAGAAGTCAGTATGCCTGCATTACCAATGCTGGTGAGTGACAAATATATCTATTTTAGAGAAGGCGATAATGGCGATGAGGATGCTCCCCTGTACCTGAGTAAATACAGTTATAATTTATCGTTCTAAAGACAGTGGAAGATAAAGAAATGGTGATGTGACAAAACGAGACACTTCTGAATTGCTTTCAAAATATAGGATAGCACTGTATAAATTAGTAATTTTTAAACTCTTAAAGGGAGAAGTGTATCAAACTGAGACCCGGTGCAATTGTATCTAAAACCATTATTAATAAAGGACGAAGACCGCCGGCGATTTTTTAAAATTAAATTGTGTGCCGAATTGGACCACTTTTATCATAGTCATTCGTTCCTTAGTAAGCTATGACTCTCCTCTAAAATGCTCAAAACATTTTTGAATAAAGGTTTTATAGACTTCCTGTGGCAATTGGCATTAAGAATGCTCTATGGACTGCGGAAATCATTTCAAATGGAGGAAAAAATGAGTAAACTAAACAAATCATTAATCTTAAAAGTGTTCCTGGTCGTTTTCGTTCTGTGCGTCTTTCAGATGAACGGCTTTTCAAGGTTCATGCTAAACGGCTCGCCTGAGTCCTTTGCCGTACAGACGCAACCGTTAATCGAAGGCTATGTGATGGAAGGGGCCGGGTATTTTTTAAAATCGCAATCCGATACCCTCCTGCTGCTAAACAAGATCGAGTTGTCGGATTTGAACGGCGTGGACTATGCGGAACTTCAACAACTGGTGGAGAGCGCTTTGGCCAATATGGTAAATGCAAAGGCAAAATACTCATCCCTTACTCAAACTGCCGACACTGCCCCATATGAGCAAACGGTCATCAATCTATTAAAGACCTTTGATTATTATTCCTTTCAACAGACCTACGGATTGAACAGCG
>JAUPLE010000669.1 GCA_030837085.1 Acidobacteriota bacterium
AGCGGAAGATGAAAAGAAGCGGATATTATTTGATTTTAATGATACAGCGGCGGAATACCCGGTAAATAAAACCATCCATCAATTATTTGTAGAGCAGGTTGAACAAAACCTTGACCGTATCGCCCTTGTAGGGGCAACCGCAGTAGAGACGTTGCGCGCAACGTCTCTACAAACAACCTACCGCCAATTAAACGAGCAATCGGACCGGTTGGCCGGGATGTTAATCGAAAAAGGCGTCATGGCGGACACTATTGTAGGTATCTTGATGGAACGTTCCATTGAAATGGTCATTGGGATTTTTGGTATTTTAAAAACTGGCGGCGCTTATATGCCTATCGATCCGGATTATCCGCAAGAACGTATCGATTATATGTTGAAAGACAGCGGAGCGAAATTGTTGGGTGTCGCCAACGAATTAGAAGGTAAGAAAGTGAGAAGGTGGGAAGTTGAGAAAGTGGTTTTGGAATCCATTCTTTATGATTCAAATCATCTAAAAGGGTGCCCGCGCCGCGGGCTTCATCATTCAATTCACTCTCCTAGCAATCTCGCTTATATTATTTACACTTCCGGCACCACCGGCCAACCGAAAGGATCGCTGATCGAGCATCGGAATGTTGTCCGGTTGATGTTTAATGATAAATTCCAATTCGATTTCACGTACAATGATGTATGGACGCTGTTTCATTCATTTTGTTTCGATTTTTCCGTATGGGAAATGTACGGCGCCTTGCTGTACGGCGGGAAGCTGGTTATAGTTCCAAAAATGACGGCCAGGGATACGGCCGCGTTCCTGGGAATCTTAACCAGGGAAACCGTTTCCGTATTAAACCAGACCCCCTCTGCTTTTTATAATTTGATAAATGAATGCCTGGGTTCCCATCAACGGGAGGAAAAAGTATATTTAAAATATATCATCTTTGGCGGAGAAGCATTGAACCCGGCGAAATTGAAAGAGTGGCTGGAAATATTTCCCAAAACCAGGCTTGTCAATATGTTCGGTATCACGGAAACCACAGTTCATGTAACCTATAAAGAGATTACCGAAAAAGATATAGTATTGAATATCAGTAACATTGGTAAACCGATTCCAACTTTAAGCGCCTATATAGTCGATAAATATTTAAAACCGGTTCCTGTGGGGGTGGCTGGAGAAATAATTGTAGGAGGAAAAGGAGTTTGCCGAGGATATTTAAACCGGGTGGAGTTAACGGAGAGGAAATTTATAGAAAACCCGTATAAGCAGGGGGACCTTATGTATCGATCAGGTGATACAGGGCGATACCTGGAAAATGGAGAGATGGAATATTTAGGCCGTATCGATCAACAGGTAAAAATCAGGGGATTCAGGATCGAATTGGGAGAAATCGAGAATCGATTATTGAAATATGATGGGATAAAAGATACAGTGGTTCTTGCTGAGGAAAAAGGAACTGAAAAGTACTTATGCGCCTATATTGTTTCCGCTATTGAATTAGTTATGTCTGAATTACGGGATTACCTGTCGAAAGAATTGCCGGATTATATGATACCGTCTTACTTTGTCCGGTTGGATCGGATCCCTTTAACCCCCAATGGAAAGATAGATCGCAGCGCTTTACCTGGAATCGGCGGGAGTCGCGGTCTCCTGCAAGAATATGCACCTCCAACGACCGAAACGGAAGAAAAATTGGCTGAGTTATGGGAAAGCGTCCTGGGCATAAAAGGAGGTATAAACCTGGATTTTTTCCATTCCGGCGGCGATTCGATAAAAGCGGTAAGGTTAGTCAATGCGATCAATACGAAATTATCTTCGGATTTAATAATAGCGGATATATATCTCAATAAAACGATAAAGAAACTGGCTGATATAATAGACCGTAAAAAAGCGGTTCCCGGATATTCGCATGACCGGTTAGACGAGGCCGTGGCGGAAATAGAAGCGTTACGAAATAGGGTGATGTCGGACTCTCGATTACCGGATGGGATCGAAGATGTGTACCCCATGAGCGATATCCAGAAGGGAATGGTCTTTCATTCATTAAAAGATAGGAAAGCCGCCGTGTATCATGACCAGATGATATTCCAACCGATAATAAGCGGTTTTAATAAAGAGATTTTTAAAAAGGCCTTTGTTATGCTGGTGGAAAAACATTCGCTTTTAAAGACTGCTTTTGATCTCGATACATATGAAGAACCTATGCAATTGGTCTATCGCAAAATATCATATGATATAGAACATTATGATATCTCGAGTATGCCAAAGAAGGAACAGGAAGACTATTTGCTTCGATTTTTAGTTGAAGATAGAGAAAAGGTTTTTGAAATTAATACCCCACCGCTTTGGAGGTTAAGAACTTTCGATACGGGTAATGATAGGATTTGCGGGGTCCTGATATTTCATCATGCCATAATGGATGGATGGAGTATTGCTTCCTTGACGACGGAAGTGATGAATACATATTGGCAGTTAAAATCAAACCCGGCGTTTACGCCGGTAATGTTAAAAAATTCCTATAAAGCATACATCATAGAGCAGGCAGTAGAAAAGAAGCGAAGCGATGTTGCGGATTTCTGGAGAATTGAGTTAGAGGGCTATAACCGGTTGGAATTGCCAAACCGGTTTCGCAAAGAGGATAGAAAAAATATCGCCCAAAACTATAACCATAAGCTGGGGAACGATTTGCTTTCAAAATTGCAAGATATTTCCCGGAGCTATCGCAGTACAGTAAAAAATTTATGCTTCGATGCGTATCTTTATATGTTGAATATGCTCTCTTATGAAAACGAAATGACGGTGGGATTGGTGACCAATAATAGGCCTTTATGTGAGGATGGCGATAAAATTCTAGGTTGCTTTCTAAATACGATCCCGGTAAGAATAAAAATCCCTGCGAAGGTAAGCTGGGTGGATTATATAAAACTGGTAGATAAGAAACTGCTGGAATTGAAGAAATATGAACGAATACCTTTATTCGATATTGTGAAAATAATCGGCGAAAATACACAAGATAGAAATCCTATTTTTGATGTCATGTTCAATTTTATCGATTTTCATGTATTCGGGCAAATCGAACAAGATTATGGGAAAGATAATACCGGTAAACTCTATGTAGAAGGGAATCTAACCACAAATATATTACTTGATTTCACCGTATCGGCCACTTCGGGAGAGTTTGAACTCTTTCTTTCCTATTCCGATGAGGGTTTCGACGAAGAAACGGTAAAAAATTTATGCTGCTATTTTCAAGAGGTGCTTGATAAATTTATCGCCGAACCCGGGAGTATCGCATACAAAGTCGAATTGATACCGGTGGAAGAAAGGAAAAAGCTCTTAGAGGAATTTAACGACACAAACGCGGAATACCCGAAAGATAAAACTATCCATGAATTATTCGCGGAACAGGCGGAAAATTCACCGGATCGCATTGCCCTTGTAGGGGCAGGTTCTCAAACCTGCCCTATCACTATCACTCTTTCCTACAATGAATTAAATGACCAAGCCGACCGGTTGGCCGGGTTGTTAATCGAAAGAGGTGTCCGCACAGATAATATTGTCGGTA
>JAUPLE010000670.1 GCA_030837085.1 Acidobacteriota bacterium
CTCCTGGCGGAAAAAATTGTAAAAGAACTGATTAAAAAGATTTAAGGGGGGCTCTTTTGCTTTTATTCTTTATTACTTCTTCTCTAGCTGTTGGGTCAATTGGATAGCCAGGAACCATTTCCTGTATTCCAACCGGTGAATATAATTGGTGATTATTTTTTCCGCCACACGCTTATCTGTTTTTAACAGGTAGTCGAATTCCTTTTCCATTTTTTTTAGGGACTTCAAAGCATAATCCTCGAAGTTATCCCACTCTTTAGTGACCGGCTTGATGTACACTTTATAATCCCGGTCCACCAGCTCGGATAATTTCGCATAATGCCAATAAGCATAATCCGGGGTAAGCGTAACAGGAGGTGGCGACTGCTGGGAATAACTCTTGAGCGTGGCGCCCGCGCTTTCGACGGCGTACCCGTCCGGCAATACGGGCATGAAATCATACCAGGGAGAATAGGCATTCGAATCGGGCCGCCTGAAAGCCACCCAAATACGGTTGGCAATCTCACGCGGAAAGCCAATCCTCAACTCGGCGATGAAAGAATACCGCGTAGTGTCTGTGCAAATAGTCCGATTTGTGGTGGAGTTGGGCGAACCTTTTTTATAGTTGTCGGTCAAATCATACTCTGTGTCTTCATAATGATCCCGAAGCACCCGGAATAAAGCAAATAACGTTATAGACTTTTTAGACACGGGAAAAGCAAAGGGGATCGGATAATCCAATTTATTTTTTTTGTTGGTTATTAAATTGAAGGCCCGCCACCGGCGTAAAATATTTTTCCTGTTATCCCAATTGTCAAGCGTAGAATATACCCTGGAAAAATTGAAAGGCCCGTCGCGATCAGGTTGATACCAGCGTCGTTTGACAGCATAATCTACCAGGTCTTCGGAACCCAGGAAGTTATTTTTATCTTTCAAATTTACTGTTTCGATCGTATAACAATTGGCCACAACAGCCACCTGGTCATCCGGGACCCGTTGGGCAACCCAGTGTTTACCGCTGACAATTTGCAGGTGCCAGGCCTCTTTGGCGTCGGCGATGGCGAAACTCCTCCCCGAAGCGTAATAGCCATAGATTTCTACCAGGCGCCCGGCAATTTCCACGGCTTCCCTGGCTGATGAAGCCCGTTCCGCCATCAGGCGGATCAGTAAGAGATCAATGCCGTTACCGGTGAATTCCGGCCGGTCTTCCCGGGATTTGCAGGCATTGGATGTTATTACAACGCCTTCGCGGTTTACATAAGAATCGCTGGAATCAATGCCCGGGATTTGCATCCGCAGGAATCCAAGAGTCATAGTAACCTGGGGGATGACGGGATTCTTTTTTAATGCGACCACAGCACCGCGGATATGGGCGGCGGGTGGGATGATTTGGACATCGGCGTATAAATTTTTCCCGGCGGCGTCTTCATTGTGCGCCACCATTACGCAGCCGGCATCGCCGGCGTCTTTGCCAACAATGATGGTAAAACCATTATCACTGTCCGCCAATAAAAAAGAAACGGCCAAAAATATGTGGCATACAAACATCAATACGAATTGCTTCATACAGCTCATGCTTCTTAAGATATCATAAACAAGAGTAATTTTCAAAGGGTCGCCCTGGATTTTTTCACAAATAACCTTCAAGGCTTCTTTTTATTCCGCCCCGGTCCCCGGCGATTGTAACCTGGTTAACCACGAGCCAGTTGTTGTTAGCGATGTTGTCGAGGTCGATGAGCCAGGCTTGATCGTGGATTTCGCGTCCGTCGCCCATATAGGAAACATCAACGCCTTCGGTGAGCATGCGGTGGAACGTGCGGTTGTTTTCGATGAGGTTGGGGCTGTGGGGCCGGGTTATTTGGCGGACAGCGTCATCAATGGCATCCTGGGGGAATTGGGGATTTATTTGTTTAATGGCTGTGCGTAAGCGGTTTTCCAGCACGACTTGTTCAGTGGACGATTCCGTCATCCTGATTGTATCTAAAGGCACTGCTGGGTCTCCTTTCTGCTTGAATTCACCATTAACACATCCTTATTGTTATAGAATAAATGCATACCATAAATTCTTTAAAATATCAAGAAAGAAATAAGGCCGCGGACAGAAAGGAAACATGGACCGACACGGACCGAAAAAATAAAAGGCGGGCGAACACGAGGATTCGCCCCTACCGAAATGGAGTTAATTTGTATCTGGGGAACTACTGAAATACTGTATGTAAATGTAGGGGACGAGATCGCATGTGCATGAGTTGTTTTAGCACGTGCAAGGGGTCCGTTAGCGTTTGCAACCCATTTGTTAGCAAATGTAGGTGGTATAGCCGGATTTACAGCACTCTCATTTTCCTAAGCGCCTGGCGCGCCGGAATCCGCAAGGGTAATAAATTTAAATGTAGGCGCCGGGAATGGTTAAGTAGGGGTTGTATATTCCCGTGCGGTATCAATCGCGGCATCTTGCAGGGTCTTGATTTATCACGGTAGGGATTTGTTTTATCCTGTAGGGTCTTGATTTATCAATCCATTCATATGATTTGGGGATTAATTAATCAGATTTGTCCTTTTTGGGTTTGATGAATCAAACCCCTACGTCGATTGGGGAGCATTTTTTTGAGTGTCCCTTAAATCTTCCCTAATCCTTATTTTCACGGTTAACAATTAATTCTACTTTGTTACTTCTCGATATCGGCCTGATTTTTTATTTTCTGGAGTGTTATTTATTTTGTTGACTTTTAGAGGGCATTCCGTGTATAAGGCCTACATGTCAGATAA